>CALFEP010000261.1 GCA_937950125.1 uncultured Bacteroidota bacterium | reverse complement strand
GCCTCATTTTCACCGGTAAACAACGAGCAATTCAACGCTGTTTTTGGGCAGTCGATGTGGATCATCGTGGGAAGTCTTACTGCTTTCCTGCTTTCGCAACTGGTTGATGTGGGTGTTTTTTGGATGGTGAGAAACCGCACCGGGCATAGAATGATCTGGCTCCGTGCAACCGGGTCAACGGTAATTTCGCAGCTTATCGACACCTTTGTGGTTTCAGGGATTGCTTTTTTCCTCCCCGGAAAGCTCACCCTTGCCGAATACCTCAATGTTGCTTTTACGGGTTATGTTTTCAAATTTATGGTAGCATTGGCGGTAACCCCGTTGATTTATGCCGGCCATGCAGCTGTGCACAGGTTTCTGGGTAAAGAGGAATCAGAAAAATTAGTAAAAACAGCAGCCGGTAACCATTCTTTAAACAGCTGATTATTTTTGAAACATTTTCAGAAAAAAACCGGCAGGTCATACCAAAAACCCCTGCATCATTTAAAAAAATACGCGCATGAACCAGGAGTTTTTGTAAAATAACTTTTTCAGACAAAACAAAAGGGTTTGCAATTGTAGCCTGGTATTTTGACGAGTAAGGTCAAAGATTTTTTTTATCCAGGTTTCAATTCATTAAAAGTCCATCTTAAAGATGGCTTTACGCCTCTCTTTTCTGTGCCCGTTTACGCTCGTTTTCATCCAACAAAATTTTCCTTATCCGGATGGATTTTGGGGTAACTTCCACGTATTCATCCCCTTTGATGTATTCCATCGACTCTTCGAGCGAAAATTTCACCGCCGGAGCAATCATCATTTTTTCATCCGACCCGGAAGCCCGGATATTGGTCAGCTTTTTGGTCTTGGTGACATTCACCACAATGTCATCCTGACGTGTATTTTCGCCAATGATCTGGCCTGCATAAACATCTACACCAGGGTCGATGAAAAATTTACCTCTGTCCTGAAGTTTGTCGATGGAGTAGGGGATGGCTGTGCCCGTTTCCATGGCAATCAGCGAACCATTGCGCCGGTTTTGAATTTCACCTTTCCAGGGTTCATAATCCTTGAAACGGTGTGCAATTACGGCTTCCCCTTCTGTTGCAGTTAAAATGGGGTTTGTAAGGCCGATGATTCCGCGGGCAGGGATAGTAAAATCGAGCACAACGCGGTCGTTGCGGGTTTCGATGTTTACAATTTCACCCTTGCGGCGGGTTACAATTTCAATCACCTTTCCTGAAAAAGGTTCCGGAACCTGCACCGTCAATGCTTCCACCGGCTCGTAATCCTGGCCGTTGATTTTTTTGATGATCACCTGCGGCTGCCCGATCTGAAACTCATATCCTTCGCGGCGCATGGTTTCCACAAGGATCGAAAGATGTAATATTCCTCTTCCGTAAACCAGCAGCTTTTCGGGGGAATTGGTTTCTTCAACCCTCAATGCAAGGTTTTTTTCGGTTTCTTTAAAAAGACGGTCGCGAATGTGGCGGGAGGTGACGTAAATACCTTCTTTCCCGAAAAATGGTGAATTGTTGATGGTGAACAACATGCTCATCGTTGGTTCGTCCACCATGATCCGGTCTAAACCTTCAGGTTGCTCAAAGTCGGCAATGGTATCGCCGATGTCGAAATTTTCGGGGCCTAAAACGGCACAAATTTCACCAGCTTCGAGCTCGGTCTTAATTTTTTCTTTACCAAGTCCCTCAAAACGATAAAGTTCCTTGATGGTCGATTTCATGAGAGCGCCATCTTTTTTTACAACCGATATTGGCATTCCGGCTTTAATTTTTCCTCGGGTTATTCTTCCCACAGCAATTCTTCCGAGGTACGATGAATAATCCAGCGAGCTGATCTGCATCTGCAGGGTACCTTCTTTTTTTTGTGGTGAAGGAATGGTTTCGAGGATGGTGTCCAATAAAAAGCTGATGTCGCTGGTGGGATTTTGCCAGTCAGGCCCCATCCATCCTTGTTTTGATGACCCATAAACGGTCGGGAAACTGAGCTGGTCTTCGGTAGCATCGAGGCTGAACATCAGGTCGAAAACAGCTTCGTGGGTTTCGTCGGGTGAACAGTTGGGCTTATCCACTTTGTTTATGACGACAATGGGTTTCAGCCCAAGTTGGATGGCTTTTTGCAAAACAAAACGGGTTTGAGGCATCGGGCCTTCAAAAGCATCAACAACCAGCAGTACGCCGTCAGCCATGTTGAGCACACGTTCCACTTCGCCGCCAAAATCGGCATGGCCGGGCGTGTCGATGATGTTGATTTTAACGCCTTTGTAGCGGACTGCTACATTTTTTGCCAGAATGGTAATGCCGCGTTCTCTTTCAAGGTCGTTCGAATCGAGGATGAGTTCACCCATTTCCTGGTTTTCACGGAAAAGCTTTACCTGGTGTAAAATCCTGTCAACCAGTGTGGTTTTCCCATGGTCAACGTGGGCTATGATGGCAATATTTCTTAAATCGTAGTTATTCATGTTTAAAGTTAAGTTAAAAAAATTGGCCAAACCCGATTTTAGAAAATATAGTCAGGTCTGACCTTCAATAAATTCGCCGGCAAAAATAGTCATTTAAACAACAGCCTCCCGGAAAGTGACTTTATCAAAATATTAATTCGATGGTAATCGACGGTAGAATCATTTATAACAAGTCATTTTAAAGCGGTTAGCAATGAATATTCAACATGGATTTTAATGACTTTTTTTGTATGTTTGCAAAAAAGAAAAAAGCTATGGTTGATTGGACAATTCATATTGAATCAAATCCCGAAAAACTTTACGGTAAACCTGTTATTAAAAATTCCAGAATTCCTGTTGATTTAATACTCGAAAAATTAGGGACCGGTGATTCCATTGAAGATTTAATAGAAGCCTACCCCACACTGCAAAAGGAAGATATTGCGGCGTGTTTACTTTTTGCTGCAGATTCCATTAAGAATGAAATCATCCTCTCAAAGGCTATTTGAAAATGAAGATATTAGCTGATGAAAGTGTGGATTTTGGAATTGTAAAAAATCTCAGGAATAATGGGCTTAATGTAATTTCCGTTTTGGAGGATAATCCGGGAATTACTGATGCTTCGGTGCTTGAGAAAGCTGTAAAGAATGATCTTCTGCTATTAACTGAAGATAAAGATTTTGGTGAATTGACCTATCGTTTGAGACTTCCACACGCTGGAATTCTATTGATTCGCCTGACTGATGTCCCACGTCAGAAAAGAATTGAAATGGTGTTTGAAATCCTTCAAAAACATGCGGAAAAGTTATCAAATAACTTTTCTGTATTGAC
>CALFEP010000260.1 GCA_937950125.1 uncultured Bacteroidota bacterium | reverse complement strand
GTGCCGGGAATTATTTTGAAAGATATACTTTCTTTAGTTCATCATACACAAGGATTTGCTCGTTTACTTCACCACTACGGTCAAATATTCCACTTCGCCAGCCCAGGGGTTCCCAAATGCAGGCGCCTTTTCCCATTTCATCAGGCAAACCAAAAACGATATCGTGTACTTCCTTTTTGAAATCAGAATATTCAACCACGTTCAACGGCTTATTATAACGTTGTAAAAGGTTGTGCAGGTTGGAGTACAAATCGCCGGGAGTTCCATGCCAGCGCGGATAGTAGGAGAGTCCGATGATGTCGAACTTCACGTTTCGGGCAAGCACGTTATCCAACCAGAAAACCGCCTCCTCGTTTTGCCCACCAAGCGCAATATGCATCATGACCGGGATGCCGGCATCAACATTTTCAACCCCATCAACGCCTGCCTGTAATAAACCAGCCAATTGGTCAGGATTGCCAATGTGCCCATCCGGCCAAAGCATTCCGTGGTTTATTTCATTGCCAATCTGGACCATATCAGGCAAAGTACCTTGATTTCGAAAGGCTGACAAAATCCTCGAAGTGTAAGTCCTCACCGAGTCTTTGAGGGTTTCGTAACTGAGGTTTTGCCAGGCGTATGGTTTATACTGTTGCTGTGGGTCGGCCCAATAATCGCTGTAATGAAAATCTAACAGCAGCTTCAATCCTGCTTCTTTTACCCGTTTTGCCATGGCCAGCGTGTAATTCAGTCCGCAATAGCCTTTGCCTGGCGCATAGCCTTTTTCATTTTCAGGATTGACAAAAATCCGCAAACGTATGTAATTGAATCCGTGATTTTTCAATAAGGTGATGGCGTCAATTTCCTTCCCGTTTTCCGAAAATTTCATGCCCCGGTCTTCAATTTGGGGTAAGAATGAAATATCAGCTCCAATCATGTTATCGATGTTTTTGGTCGTTGCCGGTAGCTGTTCATTTGTTGGTTTCATTATGGCAAAATTTGCAGAAAGGGTGTGAATTTCGTGTGCTCCCGGCCATAATTTACCTACTTTGGCTTCTACCTTGATTTTGTCGGGTGTTTTTCCGGCAACGAAAAACAGGTTGCAAATGCCCTTTTCGAGCCTGAACGAAGCATATTGATTTCCAGCCGTATCTGTTTTTAAAACAGGTTCTATACCATCTTCACCGGTTACTTTACCGTCACCTGCCACGAACAATCTGACTGAATCGTTGGCCGAAGTAATTTCACGGTTCAGGCTGTCGGTCACAGCAATTCTCAACCTGGTTTTATCCACACCATTGGCCAGAAGTGTGGTGCTGTAGGCCGTGAGCATCACCGAAACCGCCTTGCCCGAATCAACCTGGCTGATGGCAGAGAAATCAGGCGCCTCAATGCCCGTTTTTTTCGGTGCTGGTTGATGGCACTGCAAAAGCATCAAAGCCGCTAAAAAGAAGAAAAGTTGATTGATTTTCATGCTAAAATGATTTGAATTACTGGCTCGTAAAGATGGGAATTTTTTAGGTTGCCTGGTGTAATTTTTTGTATGTAAAAAGGAATGTTAATCAAATGATGTACTCCTTCCAAAAACTTCTTTTTGCCACAAAAGCACAATAACCTGTTTGCCTTAGGTAGTCAATAAATTTCACGAAGTGTTAATTTTTTGATTTCCTATAGTTTGTGTAGTTCAGTGTTTTAGTGCATGTTTGCAACAGGCCCGAAGTCATACAGGTTTTTGTGAATGAGTAAAATTTGGCCTTTTTAGACAGGACTCCTAAAATAATCATCGCTAACTTGCTTAAAGCGAAAAATGTTAACAAAATGTTTGAAAACTAATTAAAAGTTTGACTGAACCTTTAAATTAAAAGCCTTGTAAAATATTCATTTACAAGGCTTTAAATTATGTGATCCAGGCGGGATTCGAACCCACGACCCACAGCTTAGAAGGCTGTTGCTCTATCCGACTGAGCTACTGGACCCTTTTTCAGCGGCAAAAGTAAGAAAAAATCATTCTGTCAAACCTGCCCCATGAAATTCTTCACGTTATTGCGCAACCTTTTCGCTAATTTTGCCGCCTTTACAAAGAAACTTTATTATGAATATTTCGGTTGATGTTAGCTATTACCCGTTAAAGACGGATTACATTCCGCCAATCAAGGATTTCATCCAAAGACTGAACGACCACAAATGCCTGAAAGTTGGGACCAACGGGATGAGTACACAGGTTTTTGGTGAATACAACGAAGTGATGAACGCCCTCACCAGTGAGATTTACAAAAGCTTCGAATTGCCGCATTCCATTTTTGTTTTGAAAATAATCAACTCCGACCGTTCCAGTTAATCCATGCACCTCAACGACTATTTTGACCTGTTTGTTCAAAATCTGCTACATTCCACCTGGCTTGAGGGTGTTGCCGTGTTCACAGGTTTGTTGAGCGTTTGGTATGCCAAAAAGGAAAACCTGCTGGTTTATCCAACAGGCATAATCTCAGTGCTCATTTATGTTTACATCTGCTTCAAAGCAGGTATTTACGCCGACATGGGTATCAATTTTTTCTATTTCATCATGAGCGTTTATGGTTGGTACAAGTGGACACGAAAGGATTCGTTGGACAATTATATTCCCATCACGGCCAACTCGTTAATTCATCAGCTGATTTTTCTTGTTGCTACGGTATTTTTCTTTGTCATCCTTGTTTATGTCCTCACCAACTACACCGACAGCACGGTTCCTTATATTGATTCGGCTACCACCGCCTTGTTTATTATCGGGATGTGGCTGATGGCGCTAAAAAAGATAGAAAACTGGATTTACTGGATCGTTGGCGATGTCATTTCTATCCCTTTATATTTTTACAAAGGACTGGTGCTGACCAGTTTTCAATACACTGTATTTTTGATAATCGCCATATTGGGTTACCTCGAATGGCGTGAAAAGCTGAAACGAGCAAATGCCGAAGGTCGTTAAAATAGCCATTACCGGCCCCGAATCAACCGGAAAGTCGATGATTTCGGAACAGTTGGCCGACCATTACCACACGGTTTGGGTGAATGAATATGCCAGGTTTTATCTGAAAAAAGTCGATCGGCCTTACCATTTCCACGACATTCTCGAAATAGCGAAGGGTCAGAAAAGCTCAGAAGAGGTAATGGTAAGGCTGGCAAACAGAGTGTTGTTTTCGGACACCGAACTGCTTGTCACAAAAATTTGGTGCGAGGTGAAATATGGAAAATGCCATGAATGGATTAGTCAGAATTTTGAAAATCAACATTATGACCTGTATCTGCTTATGTTTCCTGATATTCCCTGGCTTTACGACCCCATGCGTGAGCATCCCGATAAACGGGATTGGTTGTTTGAGCTTTATCATGAAAATTTAATAAAGAAACAGGCTAATTATCGCATTGTGAATGGATTAGGTGAAGTCCGCCTGAAAAATGCCATTTCATTTGTTGATGAATTGTTATCTTCACAGCAAAATATTTAACCGGTAAATGAATCATACTCCCGACACAAAGAGGTTGCACGTAATTTTTCTGCCACGGTGGTACCCGCATCGCTACGACCCGATGCTGGGGTTGTTTGTTGCCCGTCATGCCGGGGCTGTGCAGTTGTTTGCCGATGTTTCGGTGTTGTATGTTTTTCCCGATGATCAACTGAAACGCAGTTACGAATTTGAAAATCAGGAATTGGATGGTGTTCATTCAGTAACCTGCTACTTCAAAAAATCGACCCTTAAACCTGGATTCCTCGCCGGGATTGTGAATTTATACCGTTTTATTGCCTCTCATCAAAAGGGTTTCAGGCGGATCAAAGCCAGGAAAGGAAAACCTGACCTGTTACATGTGCATGTGTTGACCCGGTTGGGTCTCATGGCTTTCTTTTACTGGCTTTTCACCAAAACTCCTTATGTTATCACCGAGCACTGGTCGCGCTATCACAGGTCAGTGGGGACATACAAGGGTTTTTTACGAAAGTTTTTAACCAAAATTGTGGTAAAAAAAGCTGGAGCTGTGATGCCTGTTACCGAAAACCTGAAAGATGCCATGTTAGGTTGGGGACTCAAAAACAAGCATTATGTGGTAGTACCAAACGTGGTGGATGTCAGCCTGTTCAAGCCCATGAAAAAGGTTGCTGAAAGAAAGGTTAAAAACCTGGTTCATCTTTCCTGTTTCAGCGACCGGTTTAAAAACATCTCGGGGATTTTGCGGGTAATAAAAAAACTTGGCGAACAGCGCAATGATTTCTTCCTGCGCCTGATTGGAGAGGGGGAGGATTTGCAAAGCATGAAGAATTATGCCGAAAAGCTTGGAATCAAGGGGATATCGGTCAGTTTTGAAGGGCTGAAGGAAAACCAGGACCTGGTGGATTTGTTAGCTGCATCGGATGCGATGATTATGTTCAGCAACGCCGAAAACCTTCCTGTGGTCATGCTGGAAAGCTTTGCCTGCGGCGTACCCGTGATTTCAAGTAGGGTAGGGGGCATTCACGAACACCTGAACAACGAGCGCGGTTTACTGACTGAACCCCAAAATGAAGATCTATTTCTGCAAAACTTAAACAATTTTTTGGACAAACTTGAACAATACGACAGTCAGAAAATCAGGGAATACGCTGTAAATCATTTCAGTAAGGAAATGGTCGGAAAAGCGATTTTTCAGGTTTATGTTTCGACTTTAAAAGAAAGGAATGCCGGAGTATGAATCAATCTGGGCCTGAATCCGTTCTGAATACTAAAAGATTTGTTTTTGGAGTCATGAGCCACGGTCTTTCGTTACAAAAATGGCAGGCAAAATGCATCGAATTACTTGTGCAGGAAGGCCACCTTCCCGGCTTGTTGATTATTGACGACAGGCCGATGGTTCGTCAGTCATTTTACAAAAAAGTCAGAAAATATTTGGATAAAAACGGTTTATATCTTCTTTTTCAACGTTTCTTTTTTCGCCCGCAGGCAAGAGAATTGATGGATTCTGAGGCAATTTTTAAAGGAGTCGCCAGGATGGATTGTGTTGTATGCTCAAAAGGATTTTCCGAATATTTTTCAGCGCCGGATGTCGAAAAAATCAAGAACCATCAACTCGATTTTATTCTCCGGTTTGGTTTCAACATTATCCGTGGTGAAATTCTTGATGCTGCGAAGTACGGCATCTGGTCGTTTCACCATGATGACGAGCAGAAATACCGGGGCGGCCCACCGGGGATGTGGGAGATTGTGAACGATGATCCGGTGACCGGGGTAATTTTGCAAAAGCTTACAAATAAGCTCGATTCGGGAATTATGTTAAAAAAAGGCTATTTCAAAACCGTGAACCATTCGTGGGACGGCCAGATCGATCAGCTTTTTTTTGACGCAGCGGGTTTTCCGGTTCAGGTTTGTAGAGATATCTTACATAATGTGGCACATTATTTTGAAAACGAGCCTGTTAAAACCAATGCTCCGGTGTGCAAATTTCCGAAAAATGGGGTTATGCTGGGTTTTCTTTATAAATTGCTAAGCAACAAAATCAGGTTTCAGTTTGAAGAGTTTTTCAGGCCGGAAAGCTGGAATGTGGCGGTGATGGAAAAACAGGTGGCTGAAATTTCAAATGAGGATATTTGTAAAGCCAGGTGGTTTCCGGCGCCACCGAGAGGAACCTATTTTGCCGATTCGTTTGGTTTTGAAAAGGATGGAATGCTTAAAATTGTTTTTGAAGACTGGGATTATAAAACCAGGAAAGGTAAAATATCGATGGTTGATTTTGTGAAAGGTGAACCACAAAAAAAAATAGCGGCCATCGAAGAACCATTTCACGTGGCTTATCCGTATATTTTTGAGCATGAAGGATGGGTTTATTGTGTGCCCGAGTCAGCTTCGGCAAACCAGGTAAGGCTTTACAGGTATGAAAACCAAAAATTTATCTTTCAAAAAGTGTTGATTGACAATTTCCCAGCCGTCGATCCGACCTTATTTTACCTGGAAGGATTATACTGGATTTTTGCTACTCATCGTCAACATTCCAACACAGCCCTGTATGCTTTTTATGCTGAAAACTTCGATGGGCCTTATTTTTCACACAAAAACAACCCGGTAAAAACCGACATACGAACTGCCAGGCCTGCCGGAAATCCTTTTGTTTCATCTGGAAAGTTGATTCGCCCGGCACAGGATTCATCTGTTACCTATGGTGGCAGAACAGTATTAAACAGGATTATAAAGCTTACCCCAACTGAATTTTCAGAAGAAATCACCGGTTTTGTTGAGCCTTATGAGGTTTCGGAGTACAATTACGGATTGCACACACTTTCAGGAACAGGAAATTTTTCCATCATCGATGGGAAAAAGTTCAGGTTTAACCGACATCATTTTTTACACAAACTACGCGAAAAATCAGGAATTTAGCCTATGCTGAAAATTATTGTGGGAACTGCAGGAGCACGCATCATCAACGCAATCATGTCTTTTGCAATCATCATCATCAATGCGCGGATGCTGGGTGCTGAGGGCGTCGGGACTATCCAGCTGCTTGTGTTGGGAATAACCATCATTTTGCTTATCAGCAACTTTGCAGGTGGCGGCGCACTCATTTATCTTGTTCCCCGCAACGACCTTTTCAAATTGTTCATTCCATCGTATATCTGGGCGGTTTTGTCATCGGTTGCCGGGGCCTTCATTCTTGCATTTTTTGGGCTAATCCCGGTCGAATTCACGGTTCATGTGCTCTTTCTGAGTCTTCTTCAGGGCTTTACATCTGTACATTACAATATTCTTCTGGGCAAGGAAAAGATCAGGCAATACAACACAATTTCGGTGTTGCAGGTATTGCTGTTGATGGTGTCGCTGGCATGGCTGTTTTTCTTGCTGAAAAGGCCAGATGTGTTTTCTTTTATTTTTGCTTTATATTTTTCCTACTTAATCACCTTTTTACTTTCGCTGTTTTCGATACTCAAATTCATAAAATTCAGACAATTCCAGGGTTTTCGTCAAGTCATTGTTCAAATGTTCAGATACGGGGCGTTTGTACAGGTAGCCAATTTGCTGCAGTTGCTCAACTACCGGTTGGGGTATTATATCATCGAAAGGTTCCTTGGGAAAAGCAGCCTGGGCGTTTTTTCAACAGGGACACAGATTTCGGAGGGGTTGTGGCTGGTTGGGAAAAGTGTGGCCACTGTGCAGTATGCCAAAATCTCGAATAACGATGATGCTTATTTTGCCCGGAAAATTACCCTTCAGTTTGTGAAAATCGTTTTTGTGATTACGATGTTGATGCTTTTTGTTTTGTTGGCTATTCCTGATTCGTTTTTTGTAATGGTTTTTAAAAAGGACTTCTCCGGCCTCAACACAGTGATTCTGAGCCTGGCAGGCGGAATATTGTTCATGGCTGTTTCCACCATTTTCAGCCATTATTTCTCCGGAACCGGGCGGCATCATCACAACACCATTGCCTCTGGCATCGGGGTTTTGCTTACAGTTATTTTTGGTTTTGCCCTGATTCCCGCTTACGGCATCACCGGCGCCGGTTTTACGGCAACCATTTCATATTTTTCTTCACTGGTTTACCAGGTTGTTGTTTTTAAGCATCTTACAAAAATAGCCTTAAGCGATTTTTTAATTACCCGATCTGATATTATTTTCATGAAAGGGCTGGTGAAGGAGCTTTTGAATAGGTAGAACAAAATTTAAGCAACGAAAATTTCATATCCGATTTTTGGCTAATTTTGGCAAGACAATAATAAATTGAATAACGGGATTAATTTTTACAGCGAGGTTAAACAAGATAAAAATGAGCAAAGTCACTACGAAAACTGCTTTTGATCCTTCTTTTCATGATGCTGTTTCCAATGAACCAGACATGCAGTTCTTTTCATCCTTTGAAGAAGAAAATGAGGCAACAGCCCGAATGAATGCCCGACTAACTCCTGAAGAAAACCTCATGAAAGCACATCAACTTCTGTTGAAAATGTATGGCGGGGATTATCAGATATCCGGGCAAGATTTAAAAGAAATAACTTTTGTTATCGTAAATGGAATTGCTTGCTAACGAACATATTGAATTGTTGGAAAGGCTGACAGAAGCCAGCGTTGATTTTATTTTGATTGGCGGATATTCAGTGGTTTACTATGGTTATAGCCGTACCACAAACGATATGGATTTGTGGCTAAAACCCGATAATTTAAACAAGATCAAGTTTTTGAATGCCATGAAAAATTATGGTATTCATCAATCTGACCTTAGCCGGCTTGAACAGATTGATTTCAGGCAGACAAATATGTTTTTTGTTGGAAAAGAACCTGTTAAGGTTGATTTTCTGACGCACGTGGTGGGAGTTAACTGGGATGAAGCCATAAAAAAGGTCGCTTTCCTGAGTGTAAAAAACTTCCGTATTCCTGTGGTTGATTATGATGACCTGATAACTATGAAAATGCTTTCCTCCAGGCTGAAAGACAAGGCCGATGTTGAAGAATTGCAAAAAATAAACAAATACAAAAAAATTTAGCCATCACTTTTTGGATGTGCAATTTTTCCTGGTATATTTGAACGGTTAAATCATTAAAATTTTGCACATGAAAAAAAACCTACTTTTTCTGGCTTTTTTATGGCTCGGCTTTGCAGCTTTGAGCCAGGCCCCGCAAGGAATCAGTTACCAAACCGTAGTGCGTGATGGCGATGGCCAGCCCTTGGCCAATACCGCCATTACACTGCGAATGACCATCTGGAACGCCCCCACTGGCGGAACAGCGCTTTACCGCGAAACCCACACAAAAACCACCAATGCCTACGGGCTTGTCAGCCTGTTTATTGGACAGGGAACGCCCGTTATTGGTAGTTTTTCGGAGGTAGTGTGGGGTAAAACAGCGTGTTACCTTGAAACTGCTGTTGACCTCAACAGCAGCGGACAGTATCAGGTGTTGGGAATAACACAATTTGTAAGCGTTCCCTACTCGCTATATTCCGGGCAGGCCGGCGGCATACTTTCGATGACCAACCAGGAGCGCAACGCCCTGCAAAACCCACCGGTGGGGATGCAGATTTACAACCTCACCACCAACTGCCTCAACTATTACAACGGCTACGACTGGTACGAAACCTGCGGCAGCCTCATCGTTAACCAACCGCCGGACATGCCTTTTGCCATGACCCCTCCCGACGGGGCAACCGGCATTGTGTTCGATTTTAACCTTGAATGGATATGCGGCGACCCCGAAAACGACCCGATGCTTTTTGAATTGTATTTTGGTAACAGCAATCCGCCGCCGTTCTTCCAGAGTGGAATTGATACCACAGTTTATTTTGTGAGCCAGTTAGACTTTGGAATGCCCTATTTCTGGAAAATTGTTGCCTTCGACGACCACGGCAACATGACCGAAGGCCCCGTTTGGAGTTTCCAGACCATGATGTGCAACCCTCCGACTCCCTGGGCGGGCAGCGATGCCACAATTTGCGAAGGCAGCGCTTACCAGATTGAAGGCGCTACCGGAGGGCCGGAAATTTACAACATGATGTGGACTACCAACGGCGACGGCACATTTAGCGACGCCAACATAGCAAACCCAATCTACACGCCGGGTACTTCGGATATTGTAAACGGAATTGTGGAGCTAACCATAACCAGCTACGCCAACCAACCCTGCCCGCCTTTTCCGGGAAGCGACTTTATGGTTCTTTATATTCAGCCTGATCCGGTAGTTTATGCCGGCCCCGACCAAACCATTTGTTTCGGCGATATTGTTTACGCCATGGATGCCTGGGCCGAGTTTACCTACGACGTTTACTGGACCACCTCTGGAACCGGAGTGTTTACCAACCCCAATACCGTGCAGCCATTTTATTATCCAAGCGCTGATGATTATTCTATTGGCAGTTTAGACCTTGCGATGACTGGCAGCCCCATGGCGCCTTGCATGGTGAATGCTTTTGATGTGCAGCATGTTGAATTTGCGCCCGAAATAGTAGCCAACGCCGGCCCCGACCAGATTGGCCTGTCAGGCGTCACCACCACCCTTGCAGGCAACCAGCCTCCTGCCGGCGGCTATGGCCAGTGGAGCATTATGAGCGGTACCGGCGGTGTTGTGGCCGAGCCCAACAACCCAACCAGCACTTTTACCGGAGCAGCCGGAATCACCTACACCCTTTGGTGGCAGATTTACTCCGCCGAAGGATGTAGCGACTGGGACGAGGTTTTGATAAACTTTGGCTGCTACCCGCAGGTTACGGCCAATGCCGGCCCCGACCAGACCGTCTGTCGGGGAGAAGTGGTACAGCTTTATGGTGAAGCGGAGAATTATTCCAGTAGTTCCTGGTTTACACCAGATGGAATAGGTAGTTTTGAAAATTGGATGCAACTTTCAACATTGTACTACCCAATTCCTTATGACTATGCGCAAGGTTGCATCCATCTTGTTTTGGATGCTTTCCCCATCGCTCCTTGTACTGTCTATGCCTCCGACACCATGCAGCTTTGTTTTTATGATGAAGTTTACGCCAACGCCGGCCCCGACCAGCTAAACCATACCGGCACCAGCACAACTTTGGCAGGCAACACCCCACCTGCCGGCGGCTACGGCCAATGGAGCATACAAAGCGGAACCGGCGGCAGCATTGCCCAGCCCAACAACCCAACCAGCGCTTTTACAGGCGTGGCCGGAAATACTTATACCCTGCAATGGACGGTTTACGACCAGAATAGCTGCTCAGCCGAAGATGATGTTACCATTAGCTTTGCCTCCGGCTTTGTGTGCGGAACCTCCACCGTTACCGATGTGGATGGCAATGTGTATAACACCGTGCAGGTGGGAAGCCAGTGCTGGATGAAACAAAACCTGAAAACCACCAAATACCGCAATGGAACCGCCATAACCTACCCGGGCAGCAACAACACCAACTGGCAAAACAACACCACCGGCGCCTATGCCTGGTACAACAACGACATTGCCAACAAAACCACCTACGGCGCCCTGTACAACTGGTACGCCGTTACGAACACCAACAACCTGTGCCCAACCGGCTGGCATGTGCCCACCGATGCACAGTGGACTGCCCTTACCGACTACGTGAGCAGCCAGAGCAGCTACCGCTGCAACACCACTGCCACCTACATTGCCAAAGCCCTGGCTGCTAAAACCAACTGGAGTACCTCATCAAATACCTGTGCGGTGGGCAACAACCTTAACGCTAATAATGCTACAAACTTTACTGCCCTTCCGGGCGGCTACCGCAACGCCGATGGTTCGTTCAACAATGTGAGCAGCAACGGCAACTGGTGGTCGTCGTCCCAGGGCGGTGCCTCCTATGCCTGGAGCCGGCGCCTGACCTACAATCTCGCTCAGGTGAACTACGACTACAACAATAGGTCGTACGGCTTTTCGGTCCGTTGCCTCAAGGACTAATTGACTATTTGTCTATTTGACTATTTGAGATTTTGCCCCCGCCAAAGGCGGGGTCCCAAAAAATTTTTTAAACAGGTTTACAAATGTAAATTTGCAGGGTTTTATAATGTGTGTTGTGAGTTGATGTGATATAAAATAATTGGTAAACAAGGAGTTGAATTGCTCCGGGCTTAGCTTCGACTGGCTCAGCTACCATAGCCCGGAGATAAAAAAACACACAACCCACAACCAGGGGCTTTAGCCCCTAATGGAGGAAAGGGGGCTAAAGCCCAAAACAAAGGAGGAACAATAAATTTTGAGCTCCGGCATGAATGCCGGAGCAATTGAAAATGCCGGAACAATTGAAAACACATGAAATAACATTTGAATTTTAATAAATTTGATTCTTGAAATTAATCAACAAATCATTTGAATTGCTCCGGGCTTAGCTTCGACTGGCTCAGCTACCATAGCCCGGAGAATAAAAAAATAAACAACAAACAAAAAATCAGGGGCTTTAGCCCCTTTTGAAATAAAGGGGGCTAAAGCCCAAAACAAAGGATGAACAATAAATTTTGAGCTCCGGCAT
>CALFEP010000259.1 GCA_937950125.1 uncultured Bacteroidota bacterium | reverse complement strand
TCATGTTCCGTTGTGGTTATTGGGGTGTTTTCTGTTCATCACATTAGGTATGTGGTTATTTATTCTTTATTCGTTATTCCTTGTTGGGAAAATCAAGTTAGAGGGGAATAAAATTGCAAAAGAATACACTGATTTATAATGCCTGAGTTATTGATTTTTTAGGAAAACCGGCTCAGCAAATATCCGGTTTTCTTTTTTTATGTCTTTTCCTTTGAGCGCAACGATGACGCTATTAACATAAGTCATCTAAGTACCTGAGTGGGTTTTGTGAAGTCGGAAGAGTGCAAATTCGGTAAGGTTTGAAAAAATGTTGGTGTAGTAATTCTCTCCCTACTCCCCCTACTCCCCCTTCACCACCATCCTCAACACATTCTTATCATTCTCATAGGCATAATCCACACTGGAGCATCGGCCTCTGATAAGGATGAGGCCAAGGTCGTCGTCAAGAGCGCCTTCTTCGAGCGGGTTGAAGGGAGTGCCGGCGCTTTCGCAGACTAAAATCAGCGAGCCATCTTTTTCCGAAAAAGAAAGACTGAGGTTGATGTTGGAAAAATCAGTCTGAATACCCAGTACCTCCTCGGCAATGTGCAAGGCATAACCGGTGACCTTTTTCGACAGCCCATGCTTTATGCAGAAAGCCTCCATTTCGGCCTGAAGAGCATACAAATCGTAGTTCTTGCTCGAAATGGAATGAGCGAAACTGCGGATGCGATGGATGAATGTTTTCGTTTTTTCCCGCAAAGGATTTTCAAATATCTGCTTTGGCGGACCTTCCTCGTATATCAGGCCTTCGTCCATGTAAAAAACGCGGCTCGAGATGGTTTTGGCAAATTCCATTTCGTGGGTCACAATCACCATGGTCATGCCTTCGCGGGCAAGGCGGCGGATTACGGCAAGCACCTCGCTCACCATCGTAGGATCGAGGGCGGAAGTAGGCTCATCGAATAGCAGGATTTCAGGCTCCATGGCCATACAACGGGCAATAGCTACCCGTTGCTTCTGCCCTCCGGAAAGTTCATCCGGAAAACTGTGTGCCTTTTCGGCCAGACCAACCAGTTTCAGCAGCTCCATTGCTTTCTGGCTGGCTTCATCCTTTGGCTTTTTCAAGAGCCTGACAGGTCCAAGTGTAAGGTTATCGAGTACTGAGAGGTGAGCATACAAATTGAACGACTGAAATACCATCCCCATACGCTGGCGGAGTTTGGGAACGTTGGTACGCTTGTCCAACAACGGAATTTCATCAATATAAATATTGCCTCCGGTGGGCGTTTCCAGCAGGTTGAGGCATCGCAGGAAGGTGCTTTTGCCAGTGCCGGAAGGTCCAATTACTGTAATGATTTCGCCCTTGCTGATTTCGCAGTTTATATCTTTCAGCACCACCAGGTCGCCAAAATGTTTTGAAAGGTGTTCAACCCTGATCATACGTTTGCCTCCTTTGTTCTTTTTATGCGTTTCACTTTCGGATCAACCGAAATTTCGATATAACCCAGCGCCCAGGAAAGCAGCCAGGCAATGACAAGATAAAAAATAGCCACCATGATCAGCGGGAAAAATGCATCGAACGTCCGGCTGCGGATGATGTCGCTGGCTTTGGTGAGGTCCTGCACGGCGATATAACCCACGATGGAAGTCATTTTTACCAGCGAAATAAATTCGCCTTTATACACCGGCAACACATGCCTGAGCGCCTGTGGCAGGATGATGTGAATAAAGGTTTGCACTTTGGTAAATCCCCCGGCAATTCCGGCTTCCAGCTGGCCACGATCGATACTTTCGATGGAGGTGCGGAACATTTCGGACACATACGCCCCGAAGTTCATTCCAAAAGCAATGATGGCCACCAGCACAGGGTAAATATTTACTGACGCAAAAACCACATAATAGATTATCATGAGCAAAACCAGCACCGGCGTGCCCCGCAGCAAATTGATGTAGATTTTTGCCATACCAGAAATGAATGTGTTTTTCGACATTCGCATGAAACAAATCAATCCACCGATGAGGGTGCCAAACAGTGCGGCAAAAATGGAAATAATGATGGTAACTTTCAGCCCATCAACAATAAGCAGATAGCGCTTTTCGTGAATGATGTTATTTTGGAAACTCTCCTTCACCGATTCAAAAAATGACTTTTCCTGCACAGCAGGTTTCTCTTCCACATCTCCATCCATATTCTTTTTAGAGGTCACCACCACCGTATTGAAATAGCAGTAAGGGTCGGAAAAGTTGATTTGCTTTGCCCGCTCTTCGCTGATGGCGATTCCGTCGGAAATCATTTCCACCTTACCTGCAGCCAGCGCTGCTACCAGCGACGAAAACTGCATGGGCACATATTCCGGCGTAAATCCCGCCTTTTGTGCAAAGCGGCTGATCATTTCGATGTCGAAACCCACGTATTTACCATCTTTATACATCACATAGGGCAAATCGTCGGTTGCCACACCAACAGGCACTTTTCGGCCTTTGGCATTAAACCTGAAATCAGGCATCACGGCCATTTCAGGATCATTCACAAACCAACGGTTAAAGATGGTATCGTAGGTTCCGTTTTCCCTCAAAGTTTTTAGAAAGCGGTTAAATTCATCGCGGAAAGCGGGGTTGTTTTTGCCGAATCCAATGCCTAACGGCATGTCGTAAACCTTGTCGGTGAGAATGGCAAGGTCAGGGTTTTTGCGGACGATGATCTGTGCCGTGTTAGAACCCATCATGGCTGCGTCAATTTTTCCGCCGGTGAGCGACAAAATCATGTCGGGGGTACTTTCGAACCTGAAAATTTCAGCTTTCGGATATTTTCGCTGTATAAAAGCATCGTGAACCGTGCCGGTGAAGATTCCTATTTTCTTGTCGGCAATATCATCAAGTTTCCGCAACCTGCCCATTGGCTTTTGTACAAGATTTTCCTTCCTGGCAATAACACTTACCCCCGATTCATAATAAGGATCAGAAAAGTTGATCTGTTTTTGCCTTTCTTCCGTTATCATCATCGACGCTGTAATAACATCAATTTTATGGGTGGAAATGGCTGCAATCAGGCTGCCGAAAGGCATGTCAACAGGTTCGTAAGTCATTCCGGCAGATGCTGCAAAACGTTTTCCAAGTTCAACATCAAAACCTGTAAACTTACCATCCTGCAAAATCGTGAATGGCATTCCCAGATCTCCTACAATCCCGGCTCTAAGCACGCCCGATGTCCCCGATGATTCTATTTCAGGCATTTCCCTTTCATCGTCCACCATCCAGCGTTTAACCATATCATCGTAAATACCATTCGCTTTAATTTCCTCCATAAATGCATTGAATTTTCCCCTCAATGGATCGTCTGATTTGTTAAATCCGGCAGCAATCGGAACACTGAAAACATTTTCGTCGAGCACCCCAAGCGCTTCGTTTTTACTAAAAATATCCTTTAGTGCCGTCTGGTCATAAAATCCGGCATCCACCTTACCCAGGTTGAGCGCGGTGAGCAAATCAGGGGTATTCTGAAACTGGAGAATGCTGGCATTGGGGAAATGCCTGATGGCGTATGCATCGTGGATGGACCCTAACAAAACACCAATCCTTTTATCGGCAATATCATCAAGTATCCTGAGTTTGGTATCCTTTTTTGCTGCAATGTCTGATTTCCTTGCTACCAGGCAAACTGCAGAATGAAAATATACATCCGAGAAATTCACCTGTTTCTGCCTTTCTTCGGTAATCATCATTGATGAAGTGATCATGTCGATTTTCCGGGTGGAGATGGAGGCCAGTAAGCTCCCAAAAGGCATGTCCATCGGCACATATTCTTTACCCAGGCTGGCAGCAAAGCGTTTGCCCATTTCGATGTCGAAACCTGTCAGTTGTCCGTCAACCAGGGCTATAAATGGTATTCCTATATCGGCCACCACACCCGTTCTCAGGGTGCCATTGGTGGTATTTCCTTTAATTTCGGGCATCGACATGTTATTTTGGTTAACATATCTGTTGATCATGTCATCGTAGATGCCGTTCGATTTTATTTCCTTCAAAAATGCGTTGAACCGTGCAAGCAGCTCCACATCCTCCTTGTTGAATGCCACCCCCAGATCGGTCACATAAAGGGTGTCAACCAGCAGCCCGATGTTGGGATTGCTTGCTAATAGGTCCTGCAGCTTTGGCCTTGCAAAAAAAGTCACATCGATCTTACCGGAGTTTAATCCCACCAGCAGGTCGGAAATGGTTTGAAACTGAAGGATTTTTGAATCAGAAAAGTTTTTCTGGGCATAAACATCATGCGCCGATCCCATCAAAACCCCAATTCGTTTATCTCGTATATCGTCAGCTGTTGACATGTTCAGCCCTTTTACAAGGGATTCATGTTTTGGCTTGCTGCTGACGATGGCCGCAATTCCGCTTGGATAATAACATTCGGAAAACAGCACTTTTTTAGCCCGCTCTTCGGTGATCGACATGCCGGCGCCTACCATATCCACTTTTCCGGAGATGAGGGCGGGCAAAAGGGCGCCAAATTCCATGTCCACAATTTCGAGCTGTTTACCTAACTTTTTGGCAATATACGAGGCAAATTCGATGTCGAAACCCACCACCTTGTGATTTTGATCCACAAACGCCATGGGCTCAGTAATGGCCGCAGTGCCAAACCTCAGAACCCCGTTGCTCCCTGTAAGCGCTATTACCGGCATGGCCGCCGGATTTCCTTTGGCAGGAAACCATCTTTTGGTCATATCCTTGTATGTCCCGTTTGCTTTCAGTTCGGCAAGAACTTCATCCATCGTTTTTTTCAGCGCAACATTTTCCAATTGAACCGCAAAACCGTACTGATCGTCAAAAAGCAATTCTGACAACACGGTCAGTCCATCGTTTTTCCCGGCAATGTTGAGCAGGATGGGCTTGTCGTAAACTGCCGCATCGACCTTTCCGGTTTTTACGGCAATGGCGCAATCCAACACGGTGTTGTAATACTCGATATTTGCATCCGGGAATTTTTTCAAAACAAACTGGTCGGCCACAGTGCCGGTAGGGACGGCGAAGGTCTTACCGCCTTCTAACATTTTCAGGCTGGTGATGGTCTTTTCCCTGCTTCCGCAACCGGCCACGAAAACCATTAACCACACAATCGCCCAATGAGATAAATATTTCATTTTAAACGTTTTGTTGATAAAAACAAACAATCACTCCAAGTAACGCACGACAAATATGAGAAATTAATGACGATTATCACGGAAATGGGTGAAAATTTCTGATGATTTGGAAAAGCCAGAAATTCATATTCAAAAACAACCCAGCCCGCTAAAAAATACCTCAAGTGGTTTTATTCAAAACCTCAAGTGGTTTTGTTCAATTTCTCAAGTGGTTTCGTACAATTTCTCAAGTGAAATTTACTGAAGATTAAAACCATTGAAAATCAAACCTTAACAAAACACAAAAACCAACCTGACAACTACCTGATGTTGGCGTGGCAACTAACTTAAGATTTAGGATCATCGATCTCAAAGTACCCTAAAATGCACCTGATGGTTTTATAAAACAAGGCTGAATTTCCTCGCCAAAGAATCAAAAACAATTTTGCATAAATAAATTTTTATACTTTAGCATTCTGAAAACTGAATACATGCAAAAACCAGGAATAACGCTTTCTAACGCACATCATCAGGACAACCGGGTGGTGAGCATGGTTTTTGAGAAAGATGCTACACTGATAAACCGTGTGAAATCATTTTCGGGCACAGGACGGAACAAAACCAGGAAGTATTGGGACACTCAAAACAGACAGATTAATCGTTCACATATTATTAAAATGCTGGCGCCGGTTGAATACCCTGATGATCCCGAATTCAAGGCTTCAGATAAAAATTTGGGACAAGAAGAAATTCAGTCTGCAATCCCGATAAAAAAATGCGTCACCGATTCGACACCAGATACGAACCTGATGGAACAAAAACACAATGCCAACAACAACAAACTGGTTTATCGATAATATTCCGACTGCAACATGATTCATTTAAACCACAGATTTCTGCCTCGCTCCAACAACATTGACAAAACCAGACCTGAAAGCAATAGGGAAAAAATTTCAGGAATTTTAAAAACCCAATGGATGACATTCACTTATACAACCTACAGCTTGTTCCCTTTTTCCCATGAAATAAGGTATGGAAGCGGAAGTTTTATGCTGAATAAAGCAGAGATAAATTGAATACACACTTTAAACAATCAGTAGCATTCATTTTAAAAAAGACAGATTAAAGATATGGACTTAAGCAAAAAGATATTTGAGAAATCCCTATTGGAATTTAACAAAATTGCAAATGGAATTTCAATTGAAAAAAATTCAGATTTTAAAAGTCACCCTTTTTTAGTAAAACACGAAAATTACAAATATGGCATTAAGGATGATGCTAAAAATCAATTACTAACAAACACTTGGAAGGAAGCTGACCTTGGAACTGGACGAATTCTAAAATGCGTAAAAAACGCAGTTAACATAAACAGTAATAACCTCCTTGACTGGCGAAAAAAAGATGATTTCAAAAAATTAAAAGCAAACAGAGAAAATGAAAAATTGCTTTTTGACTTCTATAAAACCAAAATTGAGGATGAAAATGCTTTTAATCAATTCTATGAATTTGGATTTTCTTATCAACTAATTGCATATCTCTTTTTTATAAAAAACTATCAAAAATACATGCCAATTTCTCAAGAGCAATTTGACAAAATATTTAATTCGCTTGAAATTGATTTTAAAACAAGTCATAATTGTTCCTGGGAAAATTATTTAGAATACAATGAATTGATAAAACAATTTAGAAAACACCTTTCGCAAAGGTTTCAAAATGTTTCACTGTTAGACGCACATTCTTTCCTTTGGATTTATGGTTTTCAATTTGATAACTCAGAAGAAAAAGAAAAACCAAAATCGAGAGAAACGGAATCAAGAAAACGAAAAGGAATAGAACTTTTCGAGGAAAAATCAAAGCCAGAATTAGAGATTTATCAGCCAAAAAAAGTTATTGATTTAGAGAGTTTGACAAACTCAGAAGATGAAATTGATTATATTGAAAACCATCGTAAATTAATGGATATTGGTAAGTTAGCGGAGAGAATAGTATTCGAAAATGAGATTGAATTTTTAAAAACTGACTTCCCTGAATTAGCCAAAAAAGTAAGAATGGTTTCAAATAATCCCAAGCTTGGATTTGATATTTTATCCTTTGAAACTGACGGAAACCAAAAACAAATTGAAGTAAAAGCAATTTCTGTAAACAAGAACATTAAAAGTTTCATCATTTCAAGAAATGAATTTTCTAAATCTAAAATTTACTCAAATTACTACGTTTATTGCGTGACAGAAATCAATTCGGAAAATCCCAAAATATTTAGGATAAAAAACCCTGACTTTGAAAATAACAATGAATTCATAATTGAACCATTAACTTATAAAATAACATTTGAATAAAAAGAACGAAATGATAACAAACAGGACTTAAACCCAGCCGCCCGACGTGAAGCTATTAATTTGGCTGAATCTTCCGGTGGCTGCTCCCACCAATTGCAGGATAAGTCGATGTTGTTCGGCATACTGAAAAGAGAGCCAACCACACAAACAGCATGTATGGTTTTTGCCGACACACAAAACCAACGCTGAAAAAACCAAAATAGCTGTTTTTTGATAACGTTCGGACGAAATGAACGAAATTTGAAACGAAAATAAGAACAAGAAAATAGATGATAACAAAACAAGCTTTAGGAAGTACACTTTTTGGAATGGCAGACATTCTGCGCGACAAGGTAGAAGACTACAAAGCCTACATTCTTTCGCTACTGTTTTTCAAACGTCTTTCCGATAACTACGAATGGGAAACCGAAAACGAAATCAGAGAATTTGGAAAGCGTGAAGGCAGACAACCAACCCATCGGGAGTTGGAAATTATTATGAAAGAAAAACACGACTTCAAAATTCCCGAAGGCTGCTTTTGGAAAGATGTGCGTGATGCTTCGCCCGACAAGAAAAATGAAAAGCTCAATAAAGCTGTAAACGAAATTGCAGATGCCAATGTGGACAGAAACGGCAAAGCCGTTCTAAAAGGCGTTATCAATACCGTACGTTGGAACGAACCCGCACCTGACGGCTCAGGAAGTAAAAAGCTAAGTCCGCAGGTGTTGACGGCCTTAGTTAGTTATTTGGATGCAGTGGATTTGAGCAACCGCAATGCTTCGGTGGATGTACTGGGTGATGCCTACGAGTATTTGATAAAACGCTTTGCCGATGAAAACAAAGGTGGTACTATGGCAGGGCAATTTTATACCCCGCAGGAGATTGTTGATGTTATTGTCCGCTACCTGAAACCACAAAAAGGAAATACGGTGTATGACCCCACCTGTGGTTCGGGCGGGTTCCTGATTAATGCCGCCAAATACTGCAAAGCCAATTACAACAACGCCAAAGCCATTCGCATTTTTGGACAGGAAGATGTGTGGAACACCTGGGCAATTGCCAATATCAATATGATTTTGCACGGCCTGGATGCCCGAATTGAAAAAGGTGATACGCTGTTAGACCCAAAATTTACCGAAGAAGACAACGAATTGGCGATCAGGCAATTTGATTTGTGTATGGCGAATTTCCCTTTTTCGCAAGAAAACTGGACAAAAACAGGACAACCCAAAAAAGACAGTAAAGGCAAAACCATAAACAAAAAAGACGGCTCGCCACAATTGGAATATCCAAAAGAAGGCTTTACCGACCCCTACGAGCGTTTGGTGTATGGCACACCGCCCTATTCCAACGGCGACTTTGCTTTTTTGCAACACATTATTGCTTCCCTTAAAGATGATGGAAAAGCGGGTGTGGTTTGTCCGCAAGGGGTGCTGTTTCGTGGGCAACCTGAAAAAACCGAAGAAGAAGACGGACAAAACCGCAAGGCAGATGATGAATACCTGATACGCAGGGGATTTTTGCAAGGCAGGGTGGACCACAATGGCGAGTTTACCGACCTGCCAGCCGGCAAGGCAGGAACACACAATATCATTGATGCCATCGTGGTATTGCCCGGCAACTTGTTTTACGGCACCACCATACCCGGCGCCATTCTTTTTATCAACAAAAACAAACCCGAACACCGCAAAGACAAAGTGCTGATGGTGTATGCTGCCAAAGAAGGTTGGTACAAGGAAGAACCCAATATGAATGTGCTTTTGCCCCACGACATACTGCGAATTTCTACCATTTTGGAAAGTTGGGGCGATTTGGAAATTGCCAAAACGTGGATTGATTCTCAAAAAACAAGGCTCAAACATCTGATACAGGAAGACCTTGATTTTAAACTTTTGGAAATAGAAGAATACTATGCCGAAGACATCGAGAAGCAAAGCGAAAAGTTGACAACTGCCCAAAAGGTTATTGCCGACAAAAAAGCCAAAAACGAAAAACCTGCCAAAGGACAATTTAAAGCCGTAGAAACAGCCCAAAACGCTTTGGATAAACTAACCAGCGAAAAAACCGCCAAAATAACCGCAGCCCTCGAGCAATCCGAAAAAGAACGACAGGCCATTGATGCCGTTGAGCAGGAACTCATTACCATGCTGCAAAACCCCGGGCTGCGCAAACGCTACTTTGCCGTCGTGGATATGGAAGAGTTGGAAGAAAACGAGTTTAACCTGAACATCCCCCGCTATGTGGACACCTTTGAACCCGAAGAAGAGATTGACCTGAAACAAGCCATTGCCGAATTTTCCGATTTTATTAAAAAGGAGAACAAGATTGATAATGCCATTGTAGAACTTCTTAAAGAAATTTCTCATGTACAATAAGGACAACTCGACAAAAGGTTTTTACACGCACGAAAAGTTTGGACTTGTTCCCATTAGTTGGGACGTTGTAAAACTTGGCAGTAGTTTCGATTTTTTCCCTACTGCATCATATTCCCGTGCATTATTAGGTGAAACAGGCGATTGTGGATATATTCATTATGGCGATATACACACCCGTTTTGACCGTTTTATTGATGCTGAAACTGATACTTTGCCCTTTATTAGCACAAATATGGCAAAAAGATATACTCCAATTGTTGATGGCGATTTAATAATTTCCGATGCTTCCGAGGATTATGATGGGGTTGGCAAATCGGTTGAAGTGATTAATGTAGGTGAAAAAGTTATCATATCAGGTTTGCACACCTTGCATTTAAGGGTAAAGAACAATGAATTTATTACTGGTTTTAAAGGCTATGTTTTAAACCAGGAGAAAGTACGAAATAGCATCCTTCGTATTGCCACCGGAATTAAGGTTTATAGTGTTTCAAAAACCGAATTAAAAAAGATTTACCTTCCCAAACCACCCAAACCCGAGCAAACCGCCATTGCCACGTTTCTTTCCAAGGTAGATGAAGCCATAGCCGCCACGCAAAACAGCATTGAAGCAGCCGAGAAACTCAAAAAGGCCCTGATGCAAAACCTGCTCACCGGCAAACTAAAACCAAACGGTACCTGGCGTACCGAAGATGAGTTTTTTGAAGATGAAAAGTTTGGAAAAGTGCCGAAGGGGTGGGCTTTTGATAAAGTAAAAAATCTCACAAATCGTGTAACTGACGGTGAGCACTTATCACCTGACTTCCAAGACTCAGGCTCATATTTACTGTCCGCTGAAGACATACTTGATGATGGAGTTTCATTTTCAAAAGCAAAATTTGTTAGGCCAAATGATTGTAAAAAGTTTAGGAAAAGATGTGACCCTGAATTTGGGGATGTTTTAATAGTTAGCAGAGGTGCAGGAATCGGCAGAACTTGTAAAGTTAGCACACCTATTGAGTTCTGTTTGATGGGAAGCGCTATTTTAATAAAACCAAATAATGAACTTCTTCACGGTGGATTTTTAGCTCAATATTTTAAATCATATCAAGCTTGGGTTGAATTACAGAAACTCTCAGGAACAACCGCACAACAAGCAATTTATCTTACACACATTAAAAAAGTTAGAATGATTTATCCAGAAAGTATTTCTGAGCAAGAATTAATTTCAAGTAAGCTTGAATCATTTGATACAGCTATAGCAGAAAAACAATCCGAAATCCAAACCCTTCAACGCTTAAAAAAGTCGTTGATGCAGCATTTACTCACGGGCAAAGTGCGGTTGCCAGCCGAATTTATCGCACAATTTGCCGGCAACATTGAATTGAACAAAACAGTAACCGGGCAATAATATGGAAGCACCAAACAACGCATTACCCCAGAAGTTTGAAAATTTTGTCATTTTCCAGACCAAAGACGGCAAGGTAAATATTGATGTGTATTTTCGGGACAATACGCTTTGGCTTTCTCAAAAGCTTCTGTCGGAGCTTTTCGAAAAAGACAGAACAGTAATAAGCCGACATCTTAAAAATATTTTTGAATCGGGTGAACTTGATGAAAAAGTGGTATGTGCAAATTTTGCACACACCACACCACACGGTGCTATCGAAGGCAAAACACAGGAAAAAGAAGTGAAGTATTACAACCTCAGGGTCATTACTGCGGTGGGCTATCGGGTCAATTCGCACCGTGCCATCGAGTTCCGCAAATGGGCCACCGAAATTCTGCATGAGTATATTATCAAGGGTTTTGCCATGGACGACGAGCGCCTGAAGCAAATCAAACATTTCGGCATAGATTATTTCGACGAAATGCTGGAACGCATTCGCGAAATCCGCATGAGCGAACGCCGGTTGTACCAAAAAATAACCGATATCTACGCCCTTTCTGCCGACTACGACAGCCAGGCCGACATTACCAAACAGTTTTTTGCTACGGTTCAGAACAAGTTGCACTGGGCAATCACCGGAAAAACAGCCGCCGAAATTATTTACACCGAAGCCGATGCTACAAAAATTTTTATGGGATTAAAAACCTGGAAGTACGCCCCCGGCGGAAAAATTCTGAAAAGCGATGTCAGCATTGCCAAAAATTATCTGAACCGGGAGCACATAAAAGCCCTGGAACAAATTGTTACGGCATACTTAGACCTGGCCGAAACACGCGCGCGAAACCGAATGGTGATGAATATGAAAGATTGGGACAGGTTTTTGGTTCAGTTTTTAGAACTTGCCGATTATCCCCTGCTTGCACACAAAGGTAAGGTAACAATGCTGGAGGCCAAACTAAAAGCCGAAACCGAATACGACAAATTCAGGGTGATTCAGGACGAACTCTATGAGTCGGATTTCGACAGAGAAATTAAAAAAATGTTGGATCATAAAAAGGGAGATTAATATAGGCCATGTTTTCAGAATTAAAAGGGGTAGAAAAGCCCGTTACCGAATGGCTTGGCAAAATGGGGTGGACTTTCAGGAGCCACGATGATTTAAAGGTGTATGAACGCCCGTTTTCCAAACCCGTTATCGAGCAAATTCTTATTGAGAAAACCGCAGCCATAAACGGCATTAGTGAAACTATTGCACGCCACGCAGTTGAATTGCTTTTGCATCACCTCAACAACCCAACACCCATTTTGGGCAACGAAGCTTTTTTAGAAAAATTGGTTTCGGGAGTTACCCTTGCGGTAAAAGACAAAGACATTGATGTTCATTTCATTGACTTTGAGAACATTTGGCAAAACGATTTTATCGTTACCAACCAATATTGGGTGCAAGGCTACAAAATGGTAAAAACCGATATTGTGCTGTTAGTAAATGGTATTCCGTTAGTTCCGATAGAAGCCAAACAAAGAGCCAGAAAAGGCACCAATTGGTTGGAAGGTGTTCGCCAGTTTTCTACCTACGACCAACGAGCCGATAAACTCTTTATGTGCCATTGTTTTGGTGTGGCCTGCAATGGCAGAATCACCAAATACGGCATTCCGGGAGCGTCTTCGTCTTATTTCAACGAATGGAAAGACACAATTTTGGATGTAAGCCACAACAACCCAATACTTGAACCCACCAACGACCTTTGTCCTACTTACCAGGACAAGAAAGACGGACTTTGGAATTTTGATGTTGCCCGCCTGCCCAATGGCGAAGTGTTGGAGCGAATGAAACTCGGTATTATTGGCCTGTTGCAACCTGCAAGGGTGTTGGACATATTGCAGCACTTTATTGTGTTTGAGCGAACAGAAGGCAAAGTAGTTAAAAAAGTAGCCCGTTATCAACAGTTGCGGGCAGCCAACAAAATTGCCGACCGTGTTATCAAGGGTGAATTAAATCAAGGCGTTATTTGGCATACGCAGGGTTCGGGCAAAAGTTTAACAATGCTCTACACCGCATTCAAATTGCGACAAAGCAAGGAACTCAAAGACCCCACAATTTACATTGTGGTTGACCGAAAAGATTTGAGGGAACAAATTGGTGGTACTTTCGACGATTGCGAATTTCCGAATGCCAGAGCCGTTAACAACATCGGCGATTTAAAACACATTATCAAAACCGCCCCTTCGGGCGTGTTCATTACCACCATTCAGAAATTTGATGAATTGGGCGACCGCCAGGATTTGCGGGACAATGTAATTGTTCTGATTGATGAAGCCCACAGAACACAATATGGTGATTACCAAATGGAATTGCGGGCAGTTTTGCCCAATGCCAAACGCTTTGCCTTTACCGGGACCCCCATTCCCAAAACCCACCAGGAATTTGGCATTGTTGACCGCGAAAAAGGCAGGCACGAATATTATTTAGACAAGTACAGCATTCAGGATGCCATTGATGACGGAGCCACCAAGCCCATTCGCTACACTTTTGGGCCGGTTGAATGGTTTTTAGATAAGGATAAGTTGAAACAAGGCTACGAGGAAATCACAGCCGAACTCACCGAAGACGAAAAACGAGCCGTTGAAAGACGGGTTTCCCCCTGGAAAGTATTTTTAAAACACCCCGAACGTTTGGAAACACTTGCAAAAGACATAGCGACCGATTTTAGAGAAATGCTCGAACCACAAGGCTACAAAGCCCAGATAGTGGCTTGCGACAAAGAAGCCTGCGTACTTTACTACAACGAGTTATTGAAATATTTCGACCGTTCCGAAATGGCTATTATATTCTCAACGGGCAATTACGATGAAGGTGAAAAATACGAGCTCTACAAAGATCATTACAAGGAAGATGCAGAACGCAAGCGGCTGATAAAACAATTTAAGCGCAGAATTACAGAAGAAGAGCAAAAAATGGGGAATAACCTGAAAATCTTCATTGTCTGCAATATGCTTTTAACCGGTTTTGATGCGCCCATTGAGCAAACAATGTACCTGGATAGCCCTTTGCGGGACCACAACCTGTTGCAAGCCGTAGCACGCACCAACCGACCTTATGACGACAAAATAACCAGGTTATCCAAAGAGTTTGGGCGAATTGTGGATTATGTCGGTGTTTTCCAAAACTACAGAGAAGCCCTGAACTACGACCCCGAAGATATTGGCGAGTTTGAAGATGTAGAAAGTTTGGTAAAAACCTTCCCAAAAGTGCTGGATGAAGCATTTAAGCCATTTGCAGAAATAGCATTGGAAGACAGTTACAAATGCACAATGGAGGTTGTGAGTAAGCTTACTGAAATTGACCACGGGAAATTTGAGAATGATTATAGAGAAGTTGTTCAACTTTGGGAAGCTATTTCGCCTCACCCGGCTTTGCGTGAATCAAAAACCAAATATTTATGGTTGAATGAGATTTACGAAATATATCTTGAAGAATTTAAAAGACTTGACTTTGATGCAGAAATTTATGCAGCCAAAACAAGGAAGCTCATTCAGGAAAGCACCAAACTACTCAACTTTAAAGGGCATTTACCTTTCATTTCCATTGATTCCGATTATCTGGACAAGCTGAGAGAGATAAAGCTCGACCCTTCGGATAAAGCAGAGAAAATCATTAGGGATATCGAAACGGTGATCCGTCAAAACGAAGTAAACAGCGCCATTTATGTAGCGTTTCAAAACCGCCTTGACGAATTGATAAGAAAGAAGCAGGAAGAAAGTTTAGCGATCGAAGAAATTTTAAATCAGTTGGGTTCGCTATATACTGAACTGGACGAAGTGGCTTCACTACCTGCACGTATGGGCTTCGCCGACAAAGGCAGTTTTGAATTTTACACCATTATCAAAAATCAGTTGGGAGCAGATTTCAATGAGGAATTGGTAAGGGAATTTTCGTTTGAAGCAGCCGAAAAAATCAAAGCCAGGATTTACACCGGTTGGCAGGAAGTACCCAGAGAATTTGACCGTTTGAAGTATGAAATTTTACTTTTGTCAGTAAATCCAAAGTTTGAAGATTTAAAAATTGACAGCAACGAAGAAGTAATGGAGCAAATAATGAAAGCCGTTTTACAAAATTACAAGCTGAATTAATGGAGTTGCCTGATAACCACATTCTAATCCGGAAGGAAGTAAAACACGCCCGCCTTCGTGTAAGCGAAGATGGCCGGGTGCGAATTATTGCTCCACCTTCATTTTCTAACGAAGAAATTTCGGCGCTGCTGAAAAAGAAAGCCAAATGGATTGACACCAAACTGAAATACTTTCGTGGGATGTCAAGTATTGAATTGACGCGTAACCAAATACTGCTATTCGGAAATCGATACAATTATTTCTACGACACCACCTATTCGCAGAAAATAATCATTGACCACGAATACAAGACTATCAGGGCACAAATAGATTTACTCGATTCGACTGTGCAGGAAAATTGGCTCAGGAGTATCGCAAAAAAACACCTGACTGAGCGGACAACAGAATTATCTGTAAAACTAAAATTACCCTTCAACAAATTTTTTATCAGAGAGTCAAAAACCAAATGGGGCAACTGTTCAAATGATAAGAATATTTCGCTGAATTGGAAACTGATAAAAGCCCCTGATTATGTGATTGATTACATCATTGTTCACGAGTTGTTGCATACTGTTGTTATGAGCCACACACATAAGTTTTGGACTTTATTGAAATCGTACTATCCGAATTACAAAGAATCCATAAAATGGTTAGAGAAATATGGTAACAGTTTATAACCATTACGCCAGCCACACCTCCCGAAAGTAATCAGCCGCAGGATGCACGAGCCAGCGCGGCAGCCATGGCTTGTCGAATTGAATGTTAATCAGGACGCAAGGGAGGCTGTACAGCAAAATTGATAGACATCAATAAAACAAACACGCAACACCAATATCCGGCAAATGGTTGCATATCACAGGAGTTTTCGGGGTATAATCAGCGTTTCAGCCCGTATCATGGTTTGTGAGGGGTGATAGGATAGCTTTTACAAAAACACTGAAATACAAACCGGCAATCCGTTATCAAACCTCAGCGTTGACCGGTCTTTTTCACACCATTTGCCACGGTATGATTTCCCTGCGGAAGAAAAAAAATTCGTTGCGGAAGAAAAAAATTTTCCTGCGCAGGAAAAACAAATCCCCTGCTGTGGAAAAAAAATTGACACAGCAGGGGATTCTTGCATGCGGGAGGACATGAAAAAAAATCAGTTCCGTTTTCTACCGGATGCCGGCAGGCAACACGTGCGGCTGCAGACCGGATAAAAACGGCGACAAAACATTTCAAATCCTCATACACCTTCTGGAATTTGGCGTTGTTGAACATCTCCCTGATTTTTTCGCCAGGTGTAAAAATAACGCCGGTGCTTCGGATGGCGGTAGCATTAACCTCCTCGGCGGTATTTCTGCCGTCGGAACTGAGGGTGATACGGATGCTGCCCAGGTCGCCAAGCCTAACAATGGTGCCGTTGGCCAGGTTGTCGGCAGCCACATCAACAAGGGCATACAGCACCGCACGAATATCGGCGCCGTTCACTGTCGAAATCTTTTCGATTGCCTTTGTGAGTTCTGACAGGTTCATTTCGCCGTCCATTACCGGACTGGCATAAAACTTCTTTGTGCCACCTCCTGCAACGCCAGGCTGGCCTCTTTCGACTACTTTAAAATAATAGCCAGGTTTGTAATGTTTTTTGTTAGTAATTTAGTGAACTAATGTAGAAAACAGATTTTTACAGTTTTTCAATTCATTTTCTACACTACGAAAATATTAAATAACGGATTTGCTAACTGAGTTGCGAAAAGATTTTTGTCGCACATTTTCTGTATAAAAATATAGGCTAAAATGGGCTGTTTTCAGCATATTAACGATACAGCAAAAGCATCAATTAATATCCCCTTTGCTTAGCGCCATTGGCAGTCGGGCTTTACAGTGCTGCGGAGGTTTTTTTATGGCTGATATTTTTTCGGGCAGAAATTCCACAGGCTGATTTCCTGAATGATCTGAATGCTAAACCAACAGATTTGGTTTATCTGGATTTTTTACCCTTGCACTAAAGGGAAAATGCAGAAAAATCAATCCATACTCCCTTTAGTGTTGGGGTAAATTGGATTGATTTTTCGTTGGAACCCGAATTTGTAAAAACAGAATGAATAATGGCCGTAGAACATGGCATTCTCTTCCGGTTTGAAAAAAAAAATTAAGTTTGAAGCCTCAAAGTAAAATAAGTTTTGACAAGACCTGATGAAATAATAGATGGTAAATACTGTACAATACATGCCGCAAGAGTAACAATAATATGGTTTCTGCCGGAGGCAGCAATAAATTCAGCTTTTTAGTTACAATTATAAAATGAATGCAACATTTAGAAACAGGATAAGAAATGATTTAAAAGAAAGTCAGATAAATTGGAAAGTCATCATGGCTTTTATCCCCGTTGCATTTTTCACCTACCTCTTTCATGAATTTGGACATTGGACATTTGGTGAACTTACGGGGAATGATATGACACTAAATTTAAATAATTCGGCTCCGAGGAATGGACGATTTAACGATGATACAGATGCTTTATGGTCAGCCATTGGCGGTCCTTTTTTTACGATACTTCAAGGGTTAATGTTTCTATTCATCACCTGGATGTCGAAATCCATTTATGCCTATTCAATTGCTTTTTTTGCTGTATTCTCAAGGTTTTTCTCCATCGTTTTCGGAGGCATTGATTTGCAGGATGAAGCAAGGATTGCAGCACTTTTGAATTGGAATAAGTATTTCGTTGCGGCGATTGTGCTCACCATATTATTTTTGATTTTGTGGAGAAGCAGTCGGATGATGAAACTGAGTATGAAAGCCATTGGATATTTTACCATTCTGAGCGTTTTTGCAATATTGATTATCATTGGTGTAAATGAATTAACGCTCACAAAACAGTAAAACAACAAGATGCAAACAAAGTATTCGGTCAATAAAGGTTTCACCAGTAATTCAGGCGCACAGCCCCTCACAAACCTCGGTGCAGCCCGACAGAAATACAGCCCGCGACCCTTTACGTCTGCTGAACCCAACCGTTATCAAAAAATGTAAAACAAACTCACAAAGCAGGATGAAAAAAAAATTAATTTCGGTTATTCAGTATTTTTCGGTGTTGCTGGTTTTTATTGTACTGTTCATCATTCCAACAGTGATTATACCAGTATCGCCAATACTTTTGGAAAAAATCAATCCGGAAGAAATGAAATGGTTTTTTCCGCTTTTGCTTCTTGTGGCGCTTTATACCACCAGCGCCTATTGGTTACTGGTTAAAAACACAAGTCAGCGTAAAATGTCGCTTTTCATCAATTTATCATTGGCGAATTTTTTGTTATACCCACTCATGGGTTTTATTGAATCCTATTTTTGGCTGGATGCACTCAAGGTGGTAGGAAGGGATGAAATAGCCAATGTATTTTTTCGGTTTCTCATAACTTTTACGCTCTTTTCAGGCTATCTGTCCCTGATTTCAAAAAAGAATGAAACTGAAGCTATCAAAAATAAAATATCAATTAATTACAAATTAATCAGCCAAAAGATCCTTTTAACAGCGTTGATCTACATTTTCATTTATCATCTTTTTGGATATTTTGTCGCCTGGCAGTTCGAAGCAACCCGAATTTACTATACGGGTCAACCGGAGTTAAAAAGCTTTTTTACGATGACATTTCAAAATTTCAGTGACGTAAAATTCGTCACCGTACATTTTTTCAGAGGAGTATTGTTTGGCTTATCCGGCTTCATGTTTTACAGGTTGCTTGCATGTTCTGAGTTTAAAAAGCTGCTTGTGCTAACGCTGATTTTTGGCGGATTCGGGTTTCAAATCATTCTGCCCAACCCGGTTTTTCCTGAAATGGTCAGAATATCTCATTTCATCGAAACCACTTCATCGATGATGATTTTTGGATTCATCGCAGGATATATTTTTTCCGATCGAAAAGGTAAAATATTCGCAGGGAATTAACACCTTTTACCCACAAATGGCATGTATGATCGTTCCTACCGGATTAAGTTGAACCACCTTAGGGTAGTGGATTTCAGGAATACGGAAGGGTGCATTTGCTGGCTTTCCTGAAAGATTAAGCCTGTGGGAATTGTGAAATGATGGCGACCGAACCAGTATTTCTGAGGCAAAAACCGGGATGGACAAGGCAAACAGATGGGAAAACTTCGTTACCCCATCGTTTGATTTTTCAATAATAAACAGCCTTGTATGAATTTCAGAAGCCTGGTCTGGCGGCAGGCGATGCATCCGGTTTCACCCCCTCCAAAAAATACATCCTCATCATGCCTTTGCCTTTTATTTCCATTGGCTGGCGTGGGATGAACTCAAATGTGTGTTTTATCAAGTGCCAGGTGGTTTCTGAAACATTGATGCGCATTGGCTCCGAGTTGCTTTCCATGCGTGAAGTGGTGTTGATGGTGTCGCCAAAAACATCATAAATATATTTCTTTACCCCGACAATGCCCCCCACTACCTTTCCGCTGTGAAGCCCGATCCGTATTTTCCACTGAATGGCGTTTTGCCGGTTTCTTTCTTCTAAAAACTGTCTGATTTCGAGTGCAGCCCGGGCCATATTTTCAGCATGATTTTCGCGTCTTTCGGGCATTCCACACACTGCCAGGTAGGCATCGCCAATGGTTTTTATGCGTTCGCAGCGATGTGATTCCATGATGTTGTCGAACGCTGTGAAAATTTCGTTGAGTTCACCTATTAGAACGGCAGGTTCGAGGGTAGTGGAAATATTGGTGAAACCCACAATATCAGAAAAATAAACGGTCACCTCGTCGAAACTCTCGGGATCGGTTTTCCCGTTCATCTTCAGGTCGTTTACCACCTTAACGGGCAGGGTGTTCAGCAGAAGCTGCTCGGTTTTTTCCTTCTCTGAGGCCAGCTCACGTGTACGTTCGGCAACCATCACCTCCAGCCGCTCCTTTTGTCCTTCCAGCATGCGTTGCTTCTCTTTTTCCTGCTCGAGGGTTTTGGCGGATAGCATTTTCACATTTTCGAGCTGGGTTTTCAGGTTTTTGTTGGTCAGGCCAAAATCACGGGCAAGATAGACCGACATCGAAACCGGGATGCTCAAAATGGAAAAAACGATGGAAAGCAACAGCAAAAAGCCCCAAACCGAAGCACCACTGACGGTAAGGTTGCCCTGCAACAAAATAATCATGGCAATAAACAGGAAGAAAATGATGAAGAAACTTACACCCGTTCCAATAATGCGGATGCCGGGCTTCTTTCGGATGAGCGACAAAACCACCACCCGTACCACCTCGGCAAAAACAAAAACCGTATATAAAACAAATGCAACCGTGACAAATGGCCCATTAAAAAAGTACCAGATGGGAATTATCGCCGACAGGGCCAGCAGAATATAGTAAGTAACAGGATTTTTTTCGAGAAACAGGATATAGAGCATTTTCACCAACGGAATCATCACCCAGGGAAAAAAAAGTGAGATAAAATAGACCAGCCTCATCGAAAAGGCCGGGCTGACAAGGAAACTGTTGATGCAATACGTCCAGAAAATGAGCACCGAAAATCCAAACACGAACAAGCTGTAGTACAGGTTGGCTTTTTTTTCCCTGAAAAAAACAAACAGCAACAGATGCAATGCCCCCAGCACTACAAAAATAAGGGTCAGGACAAGGGTAATGTTGGATGAAACAACCTGGTCAGTCAGTAATCTGAGGGCAGAATGATACGTGGTAATACGCGCCGCAAACCCAGCCAACGCTGAGTTGTAGGTTCTTTTCATTTTAAAAGCCGCAACATTCGAATACCTAACTGCAAGGAGGTGCCGGGTACTGTTTCCGGTATGCAGGATGATGGGAACATCTTTGGCACTTCGCGTAATTTCCTTTTTATCCTTTGCACCAATGGTACCCATTTCGTGTATCAGGCGGCCGTTGTGATAAATCTGTGAAGCCCCCAACTGATTGATCAAAAGTGCAACGTTGTTGTTGAGCAGCGAGGAATCAAATTCCAGGTGCAGCCTGAACCAGGCCTTGCCGGGAAAAAAGGCATCATCTTTTCCGGTAAGGTCGAGCCGTGTTGAAAGGGTATCCCAGTCATCATCCAGAAAACCGGGGTCGGCATATTCAGGTAAATCGCCGGGGTGATACAGCCAGGTATTCA
>CALFEP010000258.1 GCA_937950125.1 uncultured Bacteroidota bacterium | reverse complement strand
AAATGGGATAACTTCGCAGCGGTTTTTAAAAATATCAAGAAAATAAAAGTAATTTGTCAGCCATTCCATCATACCACAGGATTTGGAAAATATCCTATCCCATCATTCTCAGCCTGCTAGCCCAAAACATTGTAACCGTAACTGACACAGCTTTTTTAGGCAGAGTAGGTGAAGTTGAACTTGGCGCATCGGCCATTGGAGGCCTGTTTTATTATGTACTTTTTATGATTGGTTTTGGTTTTGGCACCGGGGCTCAAATTCTTATTGGACGACGCAACGGCGAAAAGCAGTTTGCTGAAATCGGCCGTATTTTCGACCAGACAGTTTACATTTTTCTCATCATTGGGTTTTTTCTGCTGCTGGCCATTTATTTTGGCGGCCCGCTGTTTTTCAGGACATTTGTTTCTTCACCAAAGATTTACGAAGCTTCCGTGACCTTCATAAATTATCGCGTCTGGGGGATATTCTTTGCTTTCTTTAATGTTGCATTTCGGGCATTTTACGTGGGTATTACCTCTACAAGGCTGCTCACAATAAGCTCGATCATCATGGCTGTGGCAAATATTTTTCTCGATTATGTTATGATTTTTGGAAAATTAGGCTTCCCCGAAATGGGAATTGCGGGCGCAGCGCTTGCTTCCACCATCTCGGAAGGAATTTCGGCCACCTTCTTTTTTATCGCGACTTTTTCAAACAGAAACCTGAAACATTTTCAACTGTTCCGTTTTCCGAAATTCGACAGGGAAATCATTGTAAAATCCTGGAACCTCTCGGTTTTCATCATGTTGCAACATTTCGTTTCATTGGCCGCCTGGTTTGCATTCTTCATCATTATCGAACAAATCGGCGAACGCCCACTGGCCGTGTCCAACATCCTGCGTAGTCTGTATATGCTCCTGATGCTTCACATCTGGGCTTTCAGTTCAGCCACCAGCACCCTGGTGAGCAATGCAATCGGCGAAGGTCAAAGTAAAAATGTACCCGGCATAATTGGCCGGGTGAACAAATTATCGGCGTTTCTTTCGCTGGCCATCATGCTTTTAGCCTTTATGTTACCCAACCCGTTGATAAAGATTTACACCAGTATTCCGGAGGTCATCAACGAATCACGCGATGTTTTCTTTGTTGTTATTGCGGCCTTGCTGCCTTTGTCATTAGGGGTAAACTGGTTTAGCGGGATTTCGGGTACAGCCAACACCAAAATGGCTTTGATTGTCGAATTTGTCGCCATCAGTGTCTATCTGATGTATGTTTATTACATTACCTTCGTTGTAAAAGCCTCGTTGCCAATAATATGGACATCCGAAATTATTTACAGCCTTATGTTGGGGATTTTGTCATGGTTGTACATTAAATCGGGCAGATGGGAAAAAATGAAGGTTTAAACCTGCGATGGTATCGCTCCCAGCAATACTATCGCAAAAAATCGAACCCATGATGGTAACGCTTTCAGAAATACTATCGCTAAAAAACAACCCCACTAGGTAGTTCGCTAATTTTTATACTTTTGAACCTTAAAATTTTTAAACTTAAGATTATGAAAAGCATCAGAACTTTAGCTTTCCTTGCTATCACAATGTGTTTGCTTACGTCGTCCTGCCAAAAAAAGGAAATTCAAAAAACCTCGCCGGTTGATGACCTTAACCAGACCCTTGTACTTGCAACACTTTACTACCAGCATGCTGCTGAAATGAAGGCACTTTCGTACCAGGCCTACAACCTGGGAAAAATAAAGCTGGATGAAATTCTTACAAAAGGCGAAGACCCTTCAAAACTCGCCATAGTGCTTGACATCGACGAAACCATTCTTGACAATAGCCCATCAGAAGCTCAAAATATTAAAGACACACTCACTTTTCCAGGTACCTGGAACGAATGGGTTGATGCAGCCAAAGCAGAAACTTTGCCTGGAGCTGTTGAATTTCTGAATGATGCGAGTTCAAAGGGAGTACAAATTTTCTACATCAGCAACCGGGAAGAAGCGTCGAGAACAGCCACCATCAAAAACCTCACGCAAAAAGGGTTTCCGCAGGTGTTGGACGATCATATATTGCTAAAAACCAATGAGTCGGGCAAGGAAAACCGGCGTCAGGTTGTGGAGAAGAATCACAAAATCATTCTCCTTTTCGGGGATAACCTGGCTGATTTCACCAGTTTGTTTGATAAACAAACCACCGACAGACGCAACTTTCTGGTTGACAGCCTGTACACAGAGTTTGGCAACCGGTTCATCGTGCTTCCAAACCCGATGTACGGCGGATGGCTGGATGCGTTGTATGACAATCAGAGAGGTCTGACTCCCGAACAGAAAATCAAATTTCAACATGAGGCCTTGCAAGGTTTTTAAACCTGGTTTTTATGTACGAACTAAGTTTTGAAACCCGACATGATTTCCGCCATTGGCTGGAACTCAATCACACCCAGAAAGAAGGTATCTGGCTGGTTTATTTCAAGAAGGGATCAAGAATGCCATCCATCACTTACAATGAAGCTGTGGAGGAGGCGCTTTGTTTTGGCTGGATCGACAGCAAGGTGCAAACGATTGATGAATTAAGATACCGACAGGTTTTCACGCCCCGCAATCCTAAAAGCATTTGGTCGGAATTGAATAAAAAGCGGGTTGAAAAGATGATTGCTGAAGGAAAAATGACACCGGCAGGATTGAAACTGATTGATCTAAGCAAAAAAAACGGGAAATGGGATAATGCCTACAACAGGAAGGAAACGCCCGAAATCCCTGAAGATTTTGAATTGGCGCTGAAACAAAAACCAACTGCCTGGGAAAATTTCAACAATTTTACCCCCTCCTACCGGGCAACCTATATTTACTATGTAAACCAGGCAAAACGCCCCGAAACCCGCCAGAACCGCATCGAAAAAGTGGTGGATTTATGCGAAAGGAACAAGAAACCAGGAATGACGTAGCATAGCGCAGAGCGCTTAGGGCATAGTGCAAATGGCAAAAATCCCTACTTACGACTTATGACTTACAACTTACGACTGCTGACTGCCGACTGCTGACTGCCAACTGCCGACTGCCGACTGCTGACTGCCCACTGCTGACTGCCCACTGCCAACTGCCGACTGCCTACTCCCCCAACCCGTCATTCCCTGTATCAAGCACAAACTTCCAGTTACCTGAAATGTCTTTTTTCCAAATCGTGCAATACGTACCTTGTTCTGGTTTTTGAGATGAATCTTTTGGTGTCAGGGTGAAAATGCCGTATGAATAGCCAAGTTCGCCGCTTTGAGAAATATCCGCAAACAAAGGTTCCCAAATTAGCGTGAAAGTACTGTCGGAAAAGTGCTCGTATTGTTTTTCGAGGGCAAATTTGCCAACTATTGGCATTCCGTTGTCGCGCAGCATAACGACACTGTCATGGGCGTAACTCAAAAATGCCGTTTTCATCCCTTTTTTAGCTGATAAATCCGAGAAATCGCGGTCAGTTTGCAAAATGTGCGCTTTTGTAAAATCCGGTATTTTCGTCCTGTTTTGCGAACAGGAAATTACAAAGGGAACGAGCAGTACAATGAATGCGGCTATTTTACTTTTCATGATTTAAAAAAAGCTAAAGCCTGACAGGCTTATTTACCCTGTCAGGTGTGTTTGTAATTGTGCTTTTTGAAATGCAATCGGAGCTGTTTAATTGTGTCCGCCGACAACAATCCGCATGATTTTCAGGTTCAGAACAAAGAACCTGATCATTTGCCAGGGCCAGAACTTACGCCAGAATCTGTTAGCCCTTGTTGGGATTGGAGGATAATCCTCGTCTTTGTAGCCTTTTGGTATGGGTTTTCGTATCAT
>CALFEP010000257.1 GCA_937950125.1 uncultured Bacteroidota bacterium | reverse complement strand
AATCTTCCATTTCCTGAAGGATGATGTTTTGCATGGCGTTAAGGGTTTGCGAAACCGCCGAATCTATTTTGGTTGTTCTGCTCCCGAAAATACCGTCAGCTTCGTTGAAAAGCAGTATTGGACAGGATTTACGGCTTTCCGCCAATTTTTTATAACCCTGAAATACACCCTTTATAAGTCTCTCCGATTCACCAAACCACATGCTTTTCGTCTGGCTTATCTCCACCTGATAAATGCTTCGTCCTGTTTTCAGCGCAAGCTGGTAAACACTTTCGGTTTTGCCGGTACCGGGATTTCCGTAGAAAAGAACGGTAAACCCGGCTTTCATCTTTTTACTGTTCATGCGGTTGGTTATATCAGCAAATTTGCCTGGCTCCAAAAGCTCTTCAAGGGTCAGCAATTGCCTCGATTCTTGCTTGTTAAGAAACAGATTTACCGGTGCAATTTTATCGGGACAGAGCTCATTTTTTGCATTTTCTGAACGTAAAACGATTTTTTCAGCTTCTTCTCCCAAAAGAAACTGTAATCCGGTTTCAGTTACATTTAGCTCGTTTTCGTTGCGAAACGACCCTGGCTTCATTTCCATAAAGCCGCGTTTGGTCACATCAGTAGCGCCGTTCATAAACTTACGCCTTACCGAAAACTGCAAGGTGTTATCGCCCTGCAAAAATTCACAGGCTTCCGAAAGTGATACGTCTTCCTCGCCATTCATCATCTTATACACAGTAAAAATCAGAATAAGCATTTCATAAACCGGAACATCCGTGGAAGAAATTGTTTTTGCAATATGCAAATGGCTGTTTTCATTGCACAGATCGCCGAGATCGTCTTTCAGTGTTTCAAAACTACTGGCATCTTCTCTGGTTAGTTGCATCATTTCGAAGGCACGAATCACGAAATCAAAACTGTCGTTGATCTTGCCAAAGCTGATGGTCAGTTTGTTTTTCAAAACCCCGTTAATGATATTCATTGGGATGTAAAACGAAAAGTTTGTCCGTTGGTCAAAGCGATTCCTGTTTTCAATCCGAACCAGCCGGTTCTTAACAAGCTGGTCAATATCTGCCTTATATTTGAGCGCCCGCATCACCGGAATATCAATATGGCGCGCCAGGTCAGCAAAATCGACGCTTCTGTTTTCCAGGCTCAGGTAAAAAATCAAGGCAAACATGAAGGACTGTTCGCGTGAACATTTCAACACCTCCATCAATTTTTTAAGATGGGGCGACAATGATTTCATTTTTACGTTGTCCAAATGCGAATTTTCTGCCTCTTTGGCAATTCTTTCGATAAGATCGGTTACATTCATAGTGTGGTGTTTTTTTATGCGAGTGCAAAAGTAAAACGGGGGTACACCGTGTATTTGTGGAGGGGGGAAGTGGGCAGTAGGCAGTGGGCAGTGGGCAGTCGTGAGTCGTCAGTCAGTGGGTGGTAGTTTCGGCTGCGCTCAACTACCAGGGGGCGGTGGAGACGGGGATCAAGAATTTTGAATCGGGAAGGACGAATTTAGAAGGACGAATTTTGAGGGTGAATTTTGAAAAGGGTTTCTTCGAGATGATTATCAAGTTCTTCAAAACTAACAAACTCTAACTTTCCTGATTCCAGTTGATCCAGTTCATTTTTTAAATACTCCTGAACAGCCAAAAACTCGCTTTTTTCATTTATCACCTGGATTTCATCTTTTCCATACCGGCTTAAAGGCCACCATAGGTTTCCATAAACTTTGTCGCTAACCCTCAATTGAATCGTTTGCATAGTGGTCAAATTTTTTACAAAAATAGTCCTAAATGATTAATTCGTTAATTTTGTGAAAATTTAAGAAGATGATCATAGAAAGAACAAAGGACGAAGTGATTTTCAGGTTGCCAGCCAACTTCAACATTGATGAACTTCAGGAAATAAAGAATTGGCTTGAATACTTGTACGCTACCCGAAATTCAAAAGCAACTCAGGACGAAGTTAATAACTTGGTAAAAGATATTAAAAAAGGTCGTTGGAACAGGAGAAAAGCTGAGTTATTGAAATGAGGATAGTTGTTGATACAAATATTGTTTTCAGTGCAATTTTAAAATCCGATAGCCTGATATCGCGAATAATCATAAACTCTGGGAACAGGCTAAATTTCTATTCTACTGATTTATTGAAATTGGAAATTGAAGAACACAGTCAAAAGCTTTTGAAACTCTCAGGGCTTTCAATTACCAACCTTGAAAAATCCATTTCTTTTATTTCCACAAATGAATTGGATCAATATTTAAGAAGGAAATAACCTCCATTTTTATCTTTATGCCAAAAAACAAAAATGCCCTTATCCGCTACAAGGTGATTAATAACCTGCTATCGGGCGGAAAAACAGCCACAAAGCAACAAATTGCCGGAGCTTGCGCCGAAGCGCTTTACAGCGACGGTGTGAGCCTGCGCACGGTGGAAAACGACATCCAGGCCATGCGCTACGACGAAGGGCTGGGATATTTCGCCCCAATCACCTACGATCACGAACAGCGGGCTTATTTTTATGAAGAATCCGGGTATTCCATCGACCGGCTTCCCCTCGACAGCGATGATTTGCGTAAACTGAAATTGGCGGCAACCCTGCTAAAACAATACAGCAAAATCAATACTTTCAGCGATTTTAGCGGAACCATCGACAAAGTGATCCGGTTAATAAATTACAGCAAAATGCGATTGGAAAGCCCGGAATTGAATTTTATCGAATTTGAGAAAAATCCAACCACCTCGGGCATGGAGTTTATCGATCAACTAATCCCTTTTATTCAAAATCAAAGGGTTATAAAGATCGAGCATCAGGCCTTCGGAC
>CALFEP010000256.1 GCA_937950125.1 uncultured Bacteroidota bacterium | reverse complement strand
ATCCCGTTTTATTACAATTGTGCATCTACACAAATTGAGGATGAATACATTGCCCGTGTTGAATTTGGAAGCATTGATAATTCAAGCGGCTGGCAGGGAGGTGTTGCCGACTATACCGATCTTTACACAATCCTTTACCCGGGCGATACTCAAAATATTCAGGTAACTAACGGCAATCCCTGGGCAAACGATCAGGTACGCTGTTGGGTTGACTGGGACAGAAGGGATTGTTTTTGCGACGAAACCCCATATAATTTAACAAACATCAACGGCGCTGGAGAGTTTTTTTCAGGTGAAATTTTTGTGCCAGACACACAAAGCTGGGGACCTTACCGGATGAGAATCCGAATGACCTATAATTCTCCGCCATTGCCCGGAGGATCGGCAACTTATGGCGAGGTTGAAGATTATACTTTGATTGTCGGGGATTTTGATACTGTGGCCACTCCCCATAGTTTGCAATACATGATGGCCTACGATGATCTTTATCTTTCATGGAAAGCCCCAAAAGCTTTTAACGTATTGAAATACAAGATTTATCGAAATGATTTTCCGGTGGGTGACTGGCAAAAACCAACGACTTTTTACGACCCGGATCTTTCACCGGGAACATATTTGTACACTGTTTCAGCGCTTTATCCAACAGGTGAATCAGAAAAGAGCGAACCGTTGGAGGTTGTAATAGTTGATGAAAAAACCAACGACAGAAAATTTGATTTTACGGGATTTACCGCGGTCAATCAATGTGAAGCCATTTATCCAAATCCTGCAAACGATTTTCTCATAATTGAATACGCCAATCTTAAAAGCGTGGAATTATTTGATTTGTCGGGAAACATGATCTTAAAGCAGGATGCCAGATTCCGTGAAATGCTTTCGATCGATGTAAAAGGCATAAAAAGTGGGGTCTATTTGTTGAATTGTATTTCGGGTACAGAGATATTTAGCCACAAAATAATCATCAAACACTGACCTTGTTGTACAAACAACGAATGAAGTGGTAAATCAATCAAAATTAATCCCCAGGTTTACACACACAAGTCAGAAATGACACCCTCCGACATGCTTCAGATTGTTTCGAATTAGCCTGGTACTGTTCGTTCGTCCCTTGTTCCCGGGCGTATTTTATGAACACAGGATATCCTGAAACTGCTGGTTTTCTATTGAAAATCAACCTAAAAACACCAAACTCTTTAAGTATGTTTGGCTTTTTGTGGTGAGATAACATTGTAATATTTAGTTTTGACACCTCAAATGACAACAGATAAGCATCATAAAAATGTTGACGAACTTGCCAACAGCAGCATCAGAAAACTGATGTGGAAGTATTTTCTTCCGGCATTTACGGGAGTGATCCTTAATGCATTGTACAATGTTGTTGACCGTATTTTTATCGGGCAGGGCGTGGGAGCCATTGCCTTGTCGGGGCTTACGGCGGTTTTTCCTGTAATGCTGATTATGATGGCTTTTGGGATGCTGATTGGGATGGGCGCCGGCATTAGAATTTCGATCAGTTTGGGAAAAAGCGATTTTTTGAGAGCCGAAAAAGTTTTAGGCAATGCCTTTTTCATGATGTTGATCATTTCGGTGTTCATTACAATACTTGGATTTTTGATTAAAGACCCCATGATGAGGCTATTTGGAGCCAGCAATGAGACCATTGGTTATGCCAACGATTACCTCAACATCATTTTGTTTGGCTCGGTTTTTAGCGTGGTGGGTTTTTCGATGAACAACCTCATCCGGAGTGAGGGGAATGCGCGTGTAGCCATGTTTTCGATGCTGATAAGCGCTGGAACCAACCTGGTACTTGACCCAATTTTTATTTTTGGATTTGGTTGGGGTGTAAAGGGTGCTGCCTGGGCAACCGTGATTTCACAAATAATCCTTTGCTGGTGGGTTTTACGCCATTTCCGGTCGCAAAAGTCAGTCATAAAACTTCATTTACCCAACATGAAAATTGATCGCAATATTGTGCTTTCAATCATCACGGTTGGTTTTGCGCCATTTTCGATGCATCTTGCAGCAAGTGTGGTTTCCGCCATTTTCAACACGCAGCTTGTGAAACATGGCGGCGACATAGCCATTGGCGCTATGGGTGTGGTGCACAGTGTGACGATGTTGCTGGTGATGTCCATCATTGCCATCAATATGGCCTCCCAGCCCATCATTGGATTTAACCATGGGGCGAAAAATTTCGTTCGTGTAAAACAAACCCTGTTAGAAGGCATGCGGGCAGCGACCTTTATTGCTGTTGCAGGCTTTTTAATCGCAGAATTGTTCCCCCGAACCATCATCCGTCTTTTTAACAGCGACAGCCCTGAATTGCTTCAGATCGGAACAACAGGTTTGAGGATTTTTCTGGCTGCTTTGCCCGTGGTTGGTTTTCAGGCAATTGTCGGAAATTACTTCCAATCGGTCGGGAAAGCGGGTGTTTCAACATTTCTGACACTCCTGCGCCAGGTCCTCATTTTAATTCCCAGTCTGCTCATCCTGCCGGGCATTTTCGGATTGCATGGCGTCTGGCTGGCAAGCCCGGTGTCCGATTTCATTTCATCATTAGTTACGTCATTTTTTCTTTTTCAGGAACTGAAAAGGCTGAATGGAAAGATAAACCCTTCAGAATAAATTCCTATCATTTCAAATAAAACCATCATAATTAAAGAAATATGAAAGAGTTTTTGTACAAAGAATTGACTGATCAGATTATCAAGAGTTTTTACACCGTTTACAATTCACTTGGTTTTGGTTTTCTTGAAAAAGTTTAACAAAATGCTTTGATGATTGAATTGCAAAAACAAGGAATCCATGTTGAAAAACAAAAGCAGATTAAAGTATATTATGAAGCTCAGATTGTCGGGGAATACTTTGCTGACATTATTGTAGAGGGTAGGATCATTATAGAATTAAAAGCAGCAGAATTTCTGGTTGAAGAACATGAGCTTCAATTGATCAATTATTTGAAAGCAACAGATAAAGAAATAGGGTTATTATTAAATTTTGGTAGAAAGCCAGAATTTAAACGTAAGATTTTTACCAATGATAAAAAGAGAATTGAACACTGATGACACTGATATGACGGATGATAACGGATAAAGAAATCAGTGAAAATCCGTCCGATCCGTGTTATCTGTGTGCCATTTTTGAATAGAACACTGATGAGACAGATAAGACGGATGATCACGGATGAAAAAAATCAGTGAAAATCCGTTAAATCCGCGTAATCCGTGTGCCATTTTTGAATAGAACACTGATGACACTGATAAGACGGATGATAACGGATAAAAGAAATCAGTGAAAATCCATTCAATCCGCGTAATCCATGTGCCATTTTTGAATAGCACACGGACAACGCTGAAGTAAAGGCAGTAAACTTAACAAATTGAAATATAAAATGATAGAAAGTTTTAAAATTAATTTGTAATGACAGCCCGAAAAGACAATTTTTCTTTCGACAAAATGATCCGCACCGGTTGCCCGGCGCATAATTGCGGAGGACGTTGTTTGTTAAAGGTTTTTGTTAAGGATAACGTGATTGTTCGAATCGAAACTGACGACCGGCCTGGTGATGGAATTGAAAATCCTCAGCTTCGGGCTTGTTTACGCGGCCGGGGATACCGGCACCGGCAAAACCGCGAAGACCGGCTGAAATACCCGATGAAAAGAGTTGGAAAAAGAGGCGAAAGTAAATTTGAACGAATTTCGTGGGATGAAGCCACCACGCTGATGGCTGAAAATCTGATGAGAATTAAGGAAAAATACGGAAATTCAGCTATTTATGTGCCTTACGGAACCGGAAGTTACAACCAGACGAATGGTCGCTGGACAGCCGAAAGGTTGCTCAACCTCATTGGCGGAAGCCTGGGTTTTTACAATTCATACAGTTGGGCATGCATTAATGTAGCAACCCCGTACGTTTACGGCACAAAAATCACCGGAAACCAGCGCCAGGACTGGGTCAACAGCAAATACATCATTATGTGGGGCTGGAATCCGTGCGAAATGCGCGATGGAACCAATTCAGAATATTTCCTGAAAAAAGCCCGTGAAAACGGAGCTAAAATCGTTTGCATCGATCCACGCATGACACTGAGCGCTGTGGCTTTGGCCGATGAATGGATTCCCATCAGACCAGGAACCGACGTTGCCATGATGAGTGCGATGGCTTGGGTGATGATTACCGAAAATTTACACGACCACGACTTTATTAAATCCCATTGTGTTGGATTTGATAAAACCCAGATGCCGCCAGGGTGTGAAGATGAAGAAAGTTATTCCGACTACATCCTCGGAACCCGCGACGGACAACCCAAAACCCCGGCATGGGCGGAAGAAATTACAGCAGTGCCAAAGGAAACCATCACACGGATTGCGCGAGAATATGCCACCATCAAACCAGCTATGCTTTACCAGGGTTATGGCATGCAGCGCCGTGCTTATGGCGAACAACCCGTTTTGGCAGGTTGTGTTTTGCCTGCAATTACCGGAAATGTTGGGATTCCGGGCGGATGGGCTGGTGGCATCGCCCTTCAGGCTGACGATGGGGGTTCGATGTGGAATATTTTCCCGACAGGTGAAAATCCGGTGAAAACCAAAATTCCGGTTTTTTTGTGGAGTGAGGCAGTGATCAGGGGGAAGGAACTCACTGCCGCTGATGGAGTTACAGGTGTTGAACGGCTCGAAAACAACATTAAATTCCTCTGGTCGGTGGCTTCAAATGCCATCATCAACCAACATGCAAACATCAACCGGACCATAAAGATCATGCAGGATGAATCGCTGGTAGAGTTTTTCGTTGTGCAGGACAATTTCATGACCCCAACAGCCATGTTTGCTGATTTGCTGCTGCCTGCATGCACGCAGTTTGAGACCTGGGGTGTGGAAGATGGCTGGAAGTACAGTGAAGAAGTTTTGCTGATGCCAAAAGTAGTTGATGCACCCGGTGAGGCAAAAAGCGACTTCCGGATTTGTGCTGAAATAGCTGAAAAACTGGGTGTTAAAAAAGAATATACAGAAGGACGTGACGAACATGCATGGACAGAGTTTCTGATCGAAACTTATAGAAAGTCGCGGTTTCCTGAAATTCCGACCCTTGATGAATTTGAAAAAACCAATCAGGGTGTATATTCCGTTGAGGTTAAAAATCCGAAGATTGCTTTCGCAGATTTCAGAAAAGACCCCGTAAAATATCCGCTTCAGACACCTTCAGGGAAAATCGAAATTTTTTCAAAACGGCTTTTCGACATGAAAAATCCGGCAGAAATACCGGCTGTTCCAAAATACATCCGGGAATGGGAAAGCCCGTTTGATGAAGCTGTAACAAAATATCCTTTGCAGGTGATTGGTTCGCACTACATGCCCCGTGTACACAGCTCGCATGCCAACAACGACTGGCTGCAGGAGGCATTCCCGCAGAGGGTTTTCATCAATCCGGTTGATGCTGAAAGGCGGAAAATCAAGGATGGTGATGAGGTTAAAATATTTAATGAACGCGGAACTGTCGTTCTGAAATGCAGGATTACCAAACGCATTTTGCCGGGAGTGGTTGCCCTGCCGCAAGGCGCCTGGTGGAAACCCGACAAAAATGGCAACGACGTTGGCGGCTCAGCCAACACGCTCACCTCAGAACGCTGGACGCCACTTGCCTTTGGAACCGCCCAGCACACCATCATGGCGGAGATTGAAAAAGTTTGTCTTTGATGTTCAAAGTTCAAAATGTTCAAAGTTTAAATTGTTCAAAGTTTAAATTGTTCAAAGTTCAAATGATTCTATGCAATTATAAAAATGGCAGTTGGGTGGTTGAGCTTGTCGAAACCACCTGCAATAACTCTATAGTGTGCCTTCGACAGGCTCAGGCACCAATACACGGGTGGTTGAGCTCCTTTACTGAACTGGTTGAAGAATGTCAAAAAAACACCAGCTATAACTCAAAAGTGTGCCTTCGACAGGCTCAGGCACCTATACACGGGTGGTTGACACTTCGGCATGAGCTCAGTCGAACGCTTGTCGAAACCACTGCCGACTTTCAACTTACGATGCCAGGCTTTGCCCGTGCATGCACGAGGCTTTGCCTCGGCACTTAAAACTTACGACTAAATCATGAAACATCTCGCTTTTTATTTCGATTCAAACAGTTGCTCGGGTTGCAAAACCTGTCAGATTGCCTGCAAGGACAAGAATGACCTGCCTTTGGGAGTGCTTTGGCGCCGCGTTTACGAGGTAACCGGTGGCGATTGGTTGGCCGATGGAAACATCTGGCGGCAGAATATTTTTGCCTACAACGTCTCGATGTCGTGCAACCATTGCCAGGAGCCGGTTTGCCTGAAAAACTGCCCAACCTCGGCAATCTCAAAACGTGAGGATGGAATTGTGGAAATTGATCCCAACCGCTGCGTTGGCTGCAAATACTGCCAATGGGTTTGCCCGTATGGTGCGCTACAGTTTAATCCTGCAAAAGGGGTGATGACAAAATGCAACCTCTGTGTTGATTACGTGGATCAGGGCAAAACCCCTTCCTGTGTTGATGCCTGCCCGATGCGTGCGCTGGATTTCGGGGAATATGATGAACTGGTCGAAAAATACGGCGACAATGGTGATATTTTTCCGTTGCCCGACAGGGAATTTACTGATCCATCCATTTTGGTGAATCCACACCGCAATGCTGGAAAATTAATTTTATCCCAACCATGTTCTGTTGCAAATTTTGAAGAAACAAAACTTCAGTAAAACTGAATATGACCGAATTGAACGATATTTATTTTTGACAATTTAAAACATTGAAAATGAATAAAAACGAATCGTCGCTAATTGGATTTACCCTCCTTACCCAGGCCAGTGTGGGCATTATAAGTACTTTTTTGATCCTGAATCTGATCTTTCCAGCGGCTCTATTGCCATTTGAAACCGGATTCTCAGCTTTTTCCCCCGATTTATTAGCCTTGATCTTATTGGCTGTGGCGGCCTCATTGTCATTCCTTCACCTCGGAAAACCGCAACATGCATCCAATGTTTTCAACAACCTGAAATCCTCGTGGTTAAGCCGTGAAATAGCTGGACTGATTTTGTATGGAACCGTTCTTTTGGCTCTTGTTTATGTAAGGATAACGGGGATTCAGAACGAAATGCTGACGGAGGGAATCCTGGTTTTTGCTTTGATTTCAGGATTGCTGCTTGTGTTTTTTATGTCGAAAATTTATATGGTCGGCACAATACCTTCCTGGAATTCAGCATTCACCTGGCAAAGTTTTTATCTGAGTGCATTTATTTTGGGTAGCATATTCACTTTATTTTTTATAAAAACGTCAATCGATCTTGCAGAAAATGACAAACATTCTCAAATGATCATCCTGTCGGGTATTTTAATGATGTTGTTGATTTTTGAATCCATCAGCCTGTTAACATGGTATTTACACCTGATCAACCTGAGGTCAGCAACACCGCTGAAACCGGATTTTAACAACAGGAAATTTTTACAGCCTCTTGTTATCCGTGCATTGCTGATTGTTGGTTCGTTCATTATTTCAGCGTATATTTTTTATGGCTTAAAAGCGGGCGAAAACAGCAAGGACATTTCCTATTTTCCATTTATACTTTTACTTCTCACAGTGATAATAGGTGAGATTCTGAACCGGTGGCTGTTTTACAAAAGCTATTTTAGGGTTGGCGTTTGATTTTTTTACAGTAAAACAGTTTACATTTTTCAGTTTATCTGGAATTGAAAATCTATTTTTGCAGGGTTTACTATTAAAATTTAAAGTCATGAAAAAACTCGTTTCACTTGTCGTGCTTTCTTTCATTCTGGTTATCAATATTTTCGGGCAAACCGAACTAAAAGAAAAAGGTTCCTTTAAATGTGCCGAAAAAAAGGCCAATAGCCAAAATCACCCCTACATTTTAAAAAGTCCAAACACGCCAAAACACACCTTCGATGTGTTAAATTACTCGCTCAGTTTTGATCTTTACGATAATTATTCCAGCCCCTATCCCCAAAGTTTTGATGCTGAAGAAGTGATTACGTTCAGGGTGGATACCGCGCTGAATATGATAAAGTTGAATGCCCTCAACAACTCAATTCTTGTGAACAGTGTGGGTATTTCGGCCAACGATTTTGCACACATACAGGATACCCTTGCCATTTTTCTTAACAGGGTTTATCAACCTGGCGAAGTGGTTGAGGTTTCTATTGATTATTTTCATAAAAATGTTGAAGATCAGGGTGTTTATGTAAGCAACGGTTTCCTTTTCACTGATTTTGAGCCTGAAGGCGCCCGCAAATGTTACCCCTGCTACGACCGCCCTGCCGACAAAGCTACCTTTGAACTCACAGCCAAAGTGCCTTCGGATGTTTTGTTGGGAAGCAATGGCCGGCTGGCCGATTCAACTGTGGTGGCCGACACCATTTGGTACCATTGGGTAAGCCGCGACCCGATCGCTACCTACCTGTTTGTGATTTCATCTAAAAAGAACTGGAACCTCGATATCGTTTACTGGAATCGCCCCTCAACACCGGGAGACCTGATGCCCATCCGGTTTTACTACAACGATGGCGAAAATCCTGATGCAATGAAAGTTAAAGTGCCTTTGATGGCCGACTGGTATTCAGCGTATTATGGCGAACATCCTTTTGAAAAAGATGGTTTTGCAACGCTGAACAACGAATTTTCGTGGGGAGGCATGGAAAATCAGACGCTGACGAGCCTGTGCCCGGGATGCTGGGGCGAAAGCCTTCTTGCGCACGAATTTGCTCATCAGTGGTTTGGTGATATGATTAGTCCGGGAACCTGGGCTGACCTTTGGCTAAACGAAGGTTTTGCTACCTGGTCGGAATCGCTGTGGTGGGAAAGAGACGGTGGGTACACGGCATATAAGCAGGATGTTTTTGCCAATGCAAATTATTATCTCGCTGCAAATCCTGGATTTCCGGTTTATAATCCCGAATGGGCGGTGAATACTCCCGGAAATGGCACATTGTTCAATTACGCAGTGACCTACTGCAAAAGTGCCTGTGTGCTGCATTTACTGAGATATTCGATGGGAGATGATTTGTTTTTTCAGGCCATTTATGATTATGCAACCGATACCACCAATTTCAAATATAAGAATGCTGTCACCGAAGATTTCCAGGCCAAGCTGGAAGCCTCAAGTGGCATGGAACTGGAATGGTTCTTCGAAACCTGGGTAAAACAGCCCAATCATCCTGTGTATTACAACGAATATTCTTTTACAAATCTTGGTAGCGGAGGCTGGAATGTGAATTTCCTGGCAAACCAGGTTCAGACCAATGCTGAATTTTTCCCGATTCCCATTGAGCTGACTATCAATTTCAATGATGGTTCCGATACCGTTGTAAGGGTCATGAACAGTGAGAATCAGCAATTTTTCTGGTTCAATTTCAATAAACAGCCTGTTTCACTTATTTTTGACAAAGACAACGAAATTGTATTGAAACAGGCAACCACCATCGTAGGAATTGATGAAAACAACATTGGTGACCAGAATTTTGGCCTGAGCCAGAACTATCCTAATCCGGCGGTTCAGTCAACAACCCTGAGTTATTCTATGGCCGATGATGCCTGGGTAACCCTTTATCTTTATGACCGTAATGGACGAAAAATACGCGGATTAATCGAGGGGCTGAAACCCAAAGGCACCCATCTGCTGACGCTTGATGTTTCGGACCTGCCAGCCGGTATGTACTATTACACCCTGCACACCAAGGGTTTCAGCAGCACCAAAAAGCTGGTGGTGGCCAGGTAATTTTCTATATTTTCTGACGGATGAAAACGCCGAACAATTAGCAGGAAATCACAAATGCTTTCCACTAATCGATATATAAAGCCCTTTTTTGCATCAGACAACCCATAACGAGCTGGGCTTGGGATGAATGGGACTATAAAATCCAACCAAAATCGGGGCAATGTTATTCAGGTCCTGCGGAATTGGATTAAACTTATTTTTAGGATGTTTCCAATAAAGTACCCTCAATATAAAGTATAAAAAAACAGTCAATCCAAAAATTCTTTACATGACTCGATGGAGATAAACCCAAATAAGAGATTTTCTTTCAAAAGATTACCCCTAATCCCACCTTACCAGCGTCATGATGGCAGGGCACATGGCGCAGCAAACCGGAGGAGAAATCCACCTGTCCCCGGGCGGTGGGGTCGATGACTGTTCAGGTACCAATGGTATAAAATTGAATTTTACAAAAAAAAATGTTCTGTCAGGGTGATTTTATTTTTACACCCTTAAAAAGTGATTTGATTTGTAGAGCCGCCACAAAATGAGGAAGATAATGGTTGCGATGGATGCTGCAATCAGTGCCGGATAAAATGCACCCAGGTACTGCTCAAGGCCTCGCAACAACGACTGGCTCACACACCAAAACTGCACGACCATCGCCAGCATATAAGCCATAATCGAGTTCATTCCATAAACCTTCAGCCACCCGATGCCGCGGCGGTGCTGCCTTACATCAATCCACCAGTAAAAAATCCCCATCAGCACAAAACAATAGCCACTGCTCACCAGCACCATCGAACTTGTCCATATCTTTTTAACGACGGGCAATTCCAAATCCCACAACCAGCCGGCTAAAACCATGGCTGTTCCTGTGCTGATCAGAAGCAGGGTTTTCTTTGTTCCAGTGCCATTGCTTTTAAGTATTTGGCCTGCAAAAACTCCCGTAAGCACTGTTACCACAAAATTCAGGCTGCTAAGCAACCAGGTGTATCGGTACCAGGGTGCAAAAACCACCTCACCATCCACCCGTTGTGCAGCATCCCTGAAACGGCCCAAAACCACCCTGTCGATACCTTCGGCAAGGTTACCATCGGCGGTGTAATCGCCACTGCCAAAACCTTTTACCGATATAAACTCCATGGCTCCCCAATACACAACAAGTAACGTAACAGCAACAGCCACCTGTGTTTTGAGGCTGGTATGTAAAAACAGGATAGCAGAGACGAGGTAGCCCACAGCAATGGTTTGCAACGTATTCGAAAACAGGAAAATCCTGTCGGGGTCAAGCCCTAACAGATTTCCCTGGCTGATCATTCCAAAAATCCATAACAAGACAAACCGTTTTATCAATCGCTTGTAAAAAAATGATTTGGGCATTTCTGAATATTTTGCGAAAGCAAAAGGGATGGCCACACCCGACATAAACATAAAAAGCGGCATGATCAGGTCCCAGGGCGAGAAGCCCTGCCACTCTACATGTCCAAAGTTCCACATCAGCCTGTCAAACCAGGGCGTTTTGACAGCATTGTGTAAAGCGTGCATAACCGATTCGAGGCCAACCAGAAAAAAAAGATCGAAGCCCCTAAGCACATCCAACGATTCCAACCTCGGTAATTTTTGACGTTCCATTACATTTTTTCATTAAAAACAGCAGCTGCAATGTTAATCTTTTTTCAGGTCAATCCGGTTTCGTTACCAGATTGTTTTACAAAAGGGGTGTTGTGGCAACAATGGTTAAGTTTTTTCTAAAATGTTCTGGTTGATGATATTACCAAGTTACCTTTACTTTGTTTGCCAAAATAATCCGATAACCGGCTTGGAGAAGACAGGGTCAGATTTTAATAAAGATTTGAAATTCAACAGATTAAAGTCTGAAAAATTTTGGTGCCAGCCTGGTCATCTGCCTTCCGGAGTTGGGTAACAAACGGGTAGGAACAATATGATGGTAAGATAGCGACTGACATCACGAAAAGAATCCGTGTAAATCAGATGTCACTGTCAGATAATTGCAGCAACCATGTTCCTTTTTATCGAGGGAAATGTTATTCACGGATTAAAAACCAACCCGAACTGCCATCCAGAAACTTCTTCCATAACCGTCAACACCAGAGCCGTGTGTGCGGTAGGCTTTATCAAATAAATTGTTCAACCCGGCGGTGATACTCAGATGCTGTGAGTTCCAGCCAGCCCGTATATTGAAAACATTCCATCCGGGTGTGCCGCCTTCCGGAATCCTTGAGTCGGTTTTGTCGCCGGCTGAAAGCCTGTCCTGTTTTGCTGCCGAAAGCCATTCAGCCCTTGCCCAATAGCCTTTTCCGCGTGGGCAGATAAAGTACAGGCCAAGACGGCCGTTCAAGGGTGGAATCCTGGTGATGGGTTCATCTGAGGTTTCATTCTGACCATAAGTGTAGGTCAGATTTCCGTAGGCTGACAAAAATGGAAGAAACCCATACTGCAACTCGCCCTCAACCCCCTGAAGGTAAGCCTCGGAGAAATTGGCCTTTTTGTAAACCTTCTCACCATCCAGCGAATCCTGTCCATTGTACTGGGCTTCGATGCGTTCAATGAGGTTGGTAAGTTTATTTCTGTAAAGAAAAACCGAACCTGAAAACTTCTCATACCTTGCTTTCCAGCCCAATTCAGCCGTGAACGATTTTTCGGGCTTTAAATTGGGGTTCGGAACCTCGATGCCATTGCTGAAAGACCCGAAACTGCTCAGATCGTTCAGGTTGGGCGCCCTGAAAGCCGAATAGGCTGACAAAATCAGGTTGTGGTTTTTGTTTACCTTGAAAAGCAGCGATCCGTTTCCAATTACTGCTGAAGGGTTAACATCTACATTTCCAAATTCAGCATCTTCTGATTTGATGGAATACGATGTAAAGCGTCCCCCCAGGTTAAGATCGACTAAACCAAAACTGAATGTGTGTGAAGTAAAAATGGCAACACTGGCGCTGGTTGAGCCATCAGGATAGTAGCCTCTTTTTTGTGTGGAAACGCCATTGTTTGTTTCGGTTTTCGAGCTTTCTACTTTGTCGTAATAATATTCTAAACCTGAAAAAAACGACCAATTTTTCCATGGATTCGACTGTACTTCAACAATACCACCATAGGTCTTCACCAGGTCGTGTTCGTTTGTAACCAATGTTTTGCCGGTTTTCTGCAAAATCCTGGTTTCGTCACTTTTCATGCCTGATGAAGTGATTGTTACCTGCCTGAACCATTTATTACTGAAACCGGATATCAGCCGTGCATAGCCAAGTTGCCTGATTTGAGGGTCGAAATGATACCTTGAATAGCCGGCAATTAGTTTATCATACCTCGGAACATCATTTTGTTTGTCGTACTGGTAGGCCATGATCAATTCCTGGTTTGACGAGAGCCGGATTTTTAGCTTCGCATCGAATGAATAGCCGTGGTAACCTGTTGGTGATTCTTTTCCCAACGTATCACCCGCAATCAGGTCGTCGTAGTCGTGTGCGGTAAATCCACAAATGAATGCCACATTATTGTCAGAAAGAATGATCTCGCCTCTGCCGGTTTGTTCCATATTTTGGCTCATCATTTTTGTTTCCAGTTGACCTCCTGCTTTAAAACCATCGGATGAATACGAGGGAGTTTTTGTAAAAACCTGCAAGACACCACCCAGCGCATCGCTGCCATATAAAACAGATCCTGCCCCGCGTACAACTTCAATTTTTTCGATCGACATGGGTTCCACAGTAGCCAGGTATTGATTTGGACCATAGCGGAAAGTGGCATTGTTGAGCCTTATTCCGTCAATCATCTGCAAATTCTGGTTTCCTGTAAGACCTCTGATAAATGGAGAGCCGCCTCCATGGTTGGTTTTTTGGACAAACACGCCAGTTGTCCCCATCAATGCTTCGGGTACTGTGCGCGCTGATTCCTGTTTCAAAGCCTTTGACCCAATGATGGATAAAGCCTCCGGTGTTAAAAATTCCTCTGACATGGTTCGCTTTGCCGAAATCACAACATCGTTGTTCAAACTGATACTCGTCGGCTGTAAATACACCGGTAAATCAACGTTTTCGGTTGAGGTAACAGTGATTTCCTTTTCATAAATCAAATATCCGATCATCGAAACCCTGAGCATGTAATTGCCTGGCTGAATGTGTTTAATAACAAAATCACCATCATTGCCAGATTGTGTTCCACGGTTGCTTTCAGCCAAAACTATATTAGCGCCGGAAACCGGCCTGTCGAACTTTGCATCGTAAACAATCCCTGAAATTTGCTGTGAAAATCCCGCCAGCGACAGGAAAACCAGAAAAAAAACCGATAATGACTTTTTCATAACATTTTGAATTTTTGGTGTGCAACGATGAAACGAATTATTTGTGAAAAAGTAAATCTCATTTCATGTAAAGGATTGGTAATAAATACCGTATGATTAACAACCCTTTTCTCCGAACATTGACAAGGGTCCCATTTCGAAGGCAAAATCCTGAATGGTCGGTATAATAACCTAAAGGTTAAAAAACATTCCAGCCCTGAAAAACCTGCCAACCGAAGGATAAACAAACTTTTGTCCGTTTTGCAGGTATCCTGTGGTGCTGTATTCACTGTTCAGGATGTTTTCAATATCGAGGTACAACGTCGAAAATCCAAATTTGTAATTCATTCGTGTACTCAAAACCGAGAATGGTTCCAGTCTTTTGGTGTTTTCGTCGTCCAGCCATATTCCGCCGGCGCCGCTAAGCAGCAGTGTGGCGCCAAAGCCCTTTTCTTTTGCGAAAGCCACACCAAAAATATATGAGGTGTTGGGCTGTCCTTTCAGAAATTTGTCTTCATTCTCGCCCGAAGAAAACTTAGCCTCGCAATAATTTACCACAATAAAACTACTCCAGGCTTCCCGGTATCCAATTCTTAGGCTTGTTTCGAGGCCGGTATGACTGGTTTTCAGCAGGTTTGAATACCGATAGGTGGTGAGATCAAAGTCAATTTCGTCGTCAACATCCGTTTTATAACCCACCAGCATAATTTCGGCACTCAGCTGTTGCCCCAGTTTTTTGAATTGCTGAAGCCCGATTTCAATATTCTTACTTTTCTGAGGTTTCAGGTTGCTGTTGGCGAAGGGTGGCAAGGGTATGGTTTGCCAGAAGTTTCCATACGGGCTGGCTATAAAAGCACTGTTGTACAGCGTTTTAAACTCGGTCATTTGTTCAACTGTTGGCGCCTTAAAAGCGTGGCTGTAGCTTATGTAAATGTTGCCGGAGTAGTTGCTGCCTTCGCCAGTAATCAGGTTGAGTGCTATTTTTGGACTAAAAGCCACATTTACTTTCGATACTGTGGTGTCAGGAGCTGGTATTTTACCTGTGAAGTCGTCAGCAATTACATCGTACCTGAATCCGCCAATAAGCGAAAGTGGGTCAAACAGCAATATCTGACCACTTGCATAAGCAGCAGTTTTAAAACGATAGCCGTTGCCCTGGGTGTTGAGTGAATCTTTTAATGCAGGATTATCCTGATAAACTTCTTCAAAACCTGAAATCCTGTCGTAAAGCTTATTTTCATAAGCCCCATAATCGACTTCCAGACCACCGGCAATTTTCATAAAATGAAACGGATTATCGTGTAAAAGTCTTACGGCCAAGCCTGCCTGGTTTGTTTGAAGCTTTTTTAGTTTGGTGTCGCCAAATAGGGCAGTGGTGTCGTAATAGCCGTCACCGTTTGGAATAAACACAGGCTGCCCGTTTTCGAAGATCATGGTCAGATCGAGGGGATTTTGCAAATAAGTCCGGCTTTGTTCCGAGGTTTTGTGCTGGAAAACAAGGGAAATATCCGCGTCGGTGGATTTGTTTATTTTGCTGCGAAGGGCTAAGTTAACCACGTGTTTGTTAAGTTTTTTTCCATCATTGCCGAAATAGGGCAGCGATTGAATCCTGTCTTCTTCCATGGCTTCCTGGGTTAAAACACCAGGCTCTTCCGAATCCATCAACTGGTTGTATAAATTGAGTGAAATGGTGGTCTTTGCTGAAATTGGCAGGCTGGCCTTTCCCCCAAATGTGGCTGAATTCCACTGGCTATGATCACGAAAACCTGCTGTATGGTCGTTGTTTCCGTAAATTTCATAAAACCCTTTACCTAATTTACCACCCATATTCAAACCTACATCCGAGGTATTGTAAAGTCCATAACCAATTGAGGCATTTAAAAACTTTTTATCATTTTTGGCGGTAATAATATTCATTACGCCACCCATAGCTGCATCGCCATATATAGGTGATGAGCCACCTCTGAGCAATTCAACCCGGCTTATGCTTCCGGCAGGCAGCAAGTTCCAGTTTGCCAAGCCGTTTTCGATGTCGTTTACTGGAATACCATCAACAAGCACAGCAACATAATCGGCCTCGCCACCACCGTAAAACCCACGAAGTGTTACCTGTGGATTAAGCCCCAAACCATCAGTGGAAGCAGCAAAAATGCCGGGTAAATACTTCATGGCATTTGAAAAACCGAATGCCGGAAGACTTTTAAGTTCTTTAATACCCACAGTAGCGATGGACGACCCTGTGTTTAAGATTTTGTTTTCGTAGCGGTTTGCCGTAATTACTACTTCCTCTGTCGTAATCAGACGCAGCGAATCTCCGGCTTGAAACATAACCTGTGCTTTTGCTACAGGTAGGGTGCAGAACAGTACCAGGTGTAAGATAATCAGATACTTGTATTTCATAGTCGTCATTTTGTATTTCATAATTTGTTTCAATTGTAATGACAAAACTATCATTTTTTTTTATGAGTTAAGGATATGACAAGCTGATTTTCGGTTTTTTTTGGGGAACGATGATCGTTCAACTGAATATTTTTTTCTTAAAATATCTTCAATAATGTGAAAATGATTTGGATTAATAATTTTTTTTCCATAATATTGTAGCTCTTTATTATAAAACCTGGTATTTCATAATTTTTTCGTGATGATTAACTTTACAAAAGCCTTACATTCAGAGTATTCGTTTAGAATCAAATACAGTGGCTTCTTGTGTGTATTCACATTTCTTCTCTCTTTTCAAAATGTGTGTTTTGGTCAAAATCAGAAAGAGGGACAATTGCAAATTGTAAAAAAAGCCGGTGAAGAAGTTTATTTAATGGGAGACATCGAAATTAATCCTGAAAAAGGCTGTGTTTCGTTTCCATGCAGCATAAATATGACCAGCGGATTGCTTGAAGTATTGCTTTGCCGGCCAGAGGGAAAAGTTCACGAAAGCTTACTTGTTACAAGCGTGACGCCCCTGGAATTTCAGACAGCTTTATTGCTTTTAGGTCTCGATCCGGTGAATGAAGTCCCTGAAGATACTGCCAAAATTGATAAGCTAAGCCCCTACAAATCCATTGAAACATCCGGAGATAGTGTTCAGCTATTCATCGAAACCGAACAAAGCGGCAAAAAGCAAAAACGACCGGCTGAATATTTCGTCCGCGACGAACGCACGCAGTCGCCGCTGGTGCAGGGTACCTGGTTTTTCAAGGGAGCGGTGACACATCAATCGGATCATGTTATTGTTGACAACAGCACCACGATGATTTCGACCTACCTTGACCCTGTAACATTGATGGAAATAAACGCTTCATCAAGATTTAACGATGAACTGTTTTATGTTAACGAAAATGCCGGATTAACAAAAGGTCAGCCGGTTACATTGATCATTCAGTCAGTTATTAAATAATTTTTTTATGAGCCGAAAGTTTACAATCCTTTTCATTTGCTTTTTTGTTATTCATTCTGCAACAGCATTTTCACAAGAATCGGTGAGAAAAATTGACCTGTCGTTAGCCAAAGAAATAGATCACTCCATAAAACTTGGATTAAAATATCTTTATCAGCAGCAGGAAGATGACGGTTCGTGGCAGCACTATCCGGGTATAACTGGCCTTACTTTGTCAGCATTTCTGCGGGCACATCCAAGTATATCTACCGACGAACCAGCAATAGCGAATGGTTTTGAATTTCTCAAATCATGTATCAAACCCGATGGCAGTATTTACCTTGATGACATGAGTCATTATAATACAGCCATCTGTCTGATGGCATTTAAAGATGCCAATAACCCTGCTTTTGCCCAGATTATTGCCAATGCTGAAAAGTTTTTAATGGGCGAACAAATCGATGAAAGTGAAGATGTGGATGCCGACAGCCTTTATTATGGAGGTGTTGGATATGGTGGCGATGACCGACCTGATTTATCCAACCTTCATTGGGCCATCGAGGCCATTGCATTGGATGATGCGAGGCAAACCGAACCAGAAAAAAACCTGACTCCCGACGAGAAAGCCAGAATGGAGAGCAAAAAACTTTTCTACGACAAAGCCCTGGTATTCCTGTCACGGTGTCAAAACCTGAACAACGTTAATTCTGAAAACTACGCAGGAAATGACGGCGGATTTATGTACGAACCCGGCGCCAGCAAAGCAGGTGGTACAACCTCTTACGGATCGATGACCTATGCAGGCCTTAAAAGCCTTATTTATGCCAAAGTTGATAAAAACGATGAACGCGTGGTTGCTGCCTACGATTGGATTAAAGGAAACTATTCGGTAGAAACAGCACCAGGAATGGGAAACCAGGGATTGTTTTACTATTACCAACTGATGGCGAAATCGTTAAATGCCTTTGGCCAGGAGAACCTGATTGATAAAACAAATGTTAATCATGTCTGGAGAAACGAGTTGGCCAATCAACTCATCAAAATTCAGTCGCCCGAAGGATTTTGGGTGAATGAAAACGGAAGGTGGTGGGAAAACAACCCAACCCTTGTAACAGCATACGTCATTCTGGCGCTCGAAGAAATTGCCGGATTGCCCGAAACCACAACAATTAAAAAAAGAAATTTGATTTTTAAACCATAAAACTTTCAGTCAACAAAAAATTGAAAAAACATTTAAAAAAAAAGGAGGAAATTATGAGATTCAGATTTTTTACATTGATTTTAACCTGCTTGCTGTTGGGAGCATATCTGAACAGTGAAGCACAAAAAGGAAACATCCTTATCGACAAGGGGCTGGCTTACCTGGCCTCAACGCAAAGTACCTCAAAAGGTTATGAGCCAGGTCAGGGAGCAAGTATTGAACCCGGTGTAACGCCCGAATTATCCAAAGCAGTTGGCGATTGGGGCGGGGGAGGAATATCTGCCCTGTGTCTCCAGGCATTTTTGCAAAACGGGCATAATATCGATGACCCGGTGTATGGTACAACTGTAACAAATGGTATAAACTATTTGCTTAACAAACAAACCAAAACCGGCTATTGGGCTGGACGAATTGGTGATTGGAGTGAAGGTTACGAAACGGCCATGGCCATTGTGGCGCTCAAAACCGCTCTTGATATTCCCTTAGCCGCCGGAGGTTTCATAAGTGGGGCCTTGCGAACTCAAATAGAAGATGCCCTTGCCTTGGCACTCAATTATTACACGCAGGGCATCAATACCGGCTGGACAGCCGTTAGCTGGCGCTACAACCGCGATTATACAAGCGAATATGGCGGCGACATGTCGGTAAATCAATGGGTTTATCTGGCATTGGATGCTATGAACTACACTGACAAAAATGTGTGGAATAAAATTTACAACTACCTCAATAATGTAAAATGTTCAAGTGGCGATTATTCTTATGTCGGTTATCAAAGTTGTGGCACCCGGCCTCAGGGTAATACCTGCGCCGGAACTTGGGGAGCAGTTTTGGCCGGTAGCTATGGTGTAGCGGCCGCTCCAGTACTTAAAGACCGTTTTTACAATTATCTTGATAATTTTTCATTATCACAACTAATTGATTACTGGAATATTGGCGATAATCAGATTTATAGTGGAGGTGGATATTACTATTACCTCTACGCTTTTTCCAAAGCCATGGCTTTGGGCAATAAAACAATTTTTGCCGGAGGCGATTATTACCTTTATCTGTACAATGCCATCGAATCGCAACATTACACCAATGGCGCCGGAAATTATTACTGGGACCGCTGGGGCGGACAGGGAACTAATATGGAAACTGCCCTGGCCCTGCTTTGCCTGCAAACCGGAACTGTACCCCCTGGTAGTACCATAAAAATTTCGCTGGAGGATATTGTAAAAGCAACAAGTGGAATTGAGGATTGTATTGATTTTACCATTTATGATGAATTGGGAAATGCTGCCGGGAAAAATGGAGAAATCTGGTTTACAAATATTCCAAACTCCGAATGGCTTTCAACAACAGGTGGTTTGTTTGAATTAGCGGTTGAACTTGAAGAATCATCTAATTTTAATGTTGAAATAGAAAACACCTGCCTTGAATTGGAACCTATGGAATTGTGCTTTAAGGCTTTTGTTCTTGAGGAACTGGTTGATGAAGAGTGTTATGAAATTCAATCGAATCCGGGAACAACCATTGGCGCAACAGCCTTTGTAAATGCCATCGGCGGGCTGAATGTTATTATTGTAAATCCTCCTGCGGTAATTCCGGTAATGGAACTCGAACCGTCAGCTGTAGTATTCCATCCATATCAAGGTCTTCAAACCTACAACTTCACCTTTGATGTAAAAGAAACCGGCGGTGAAACCAATCTCACTGATGTGGACATTTTTGCCTCGAACCTGACAGATCAGTTTGGCAACCTCATTCCATCAACAGCATTCACCCTGGTTCCAAATAATATTCCAACGGTTCCGGCAGGAGGTTCAGTTACTGTGCAGGGAACTTTGGTAACCCCTGATTTCGCGAAAGATTTGCCCGGTTTGTTCAGCGGGGTGATTACAGCACAAACCACCGATCAGGCCAAAGCAGTTCAGTTCGAAATAGGAAATCCTACCATGACAGTTACACCAACAGCCTTCAATGTATCAAATGCTGCTGGTAATGGCTCGTTCACCATCGACTTTACAGGTTTGACAGGCGTTGACTGGACATTATCCAGTGATGCTGCATGGCTAACCGCCGCACCAGAAATGGGTACTGGAGACGCTACAGTGAACTTCAACTACCTGTTAAATGCAACACTGGTTGAAAGAACTGGGACAATCACCATTGATGCCCCGAATGCCCTGAATCCGATAGCTACGGTTGTAGTTACTCAGGAGCCTTCGACAAGCACAGCCGATCAGATTGTCGATTTGCCGGCAGGATGGCTTGGAATTTCAAGTTACATCATTCCGGAAAATCCGGCACTCGATGTTGTTATGGCCGGCGTGGACGATTACTTGCAAATCATGCTGGGAAATCCCGGAGTTTATTGGCCATCACAAAACATAAATACCATTGGCAACTGGAACACTTATGTTGGTTACAAAGTTAAAATGAACCAGGCCGCCTCACTCGAAATGTTTGGAATACCTGCCGAACCTACTGTAACATTCCCGGCTGGCATTCACTACCTGCCGGTATTGTCGTCCGAAGCCGTTGACAACAGTGTACTTGGCGACGTTGGCAATGCCCTGCAGTATGCCTTTAATATTCAGGCTGGGACAGTTTACTGGCCTGCCGGCCAGCTTTACACTATACAAATGCTCGAACCAGGCGTTGGTTACCTTATTAAACTCGTAAGCGGTGCAACATTCGACTTTTCAGGCAAAACTGCCACCACCGGCAATGTCGTGATACCTCCGGTGGTTTCGCCCTGGAATGTAATATCGAATACCGGTAATGTACACCTCATTTCAATTGCCGAAAGTGCCATGTCCGATTTGATGCCTGGCGACATCATCGGCGTATTCGACGGCACAGGCAGTTGCACCGGACTTGTGGAGATTAACAAAACAAATGAAAATACACTGCTGGTTGTGTATGGGGATGATGCATCCACAACTGATATTGACGGAATGCAAGCCGGTGAGCCAATGAATTTCAGGCTTTTCCGCCCCTCTGGTTCTGAGGAATTCACCCTGAATGTTACCTACAACCCAGAGCTGAACGCTGGTACCTTTGAATCAAACGGTACTTCTATGATTACCGGTTTAAAAGTCGGCTCGTTAAGTGTTGGCACCGACAATACTGGTAGTTTCATGGTTTATCCGAACCCCTCACAGGGATTGTTCAATGTGGTAGCCAATGGTAATTACCAACTTACTGTGGTTGATACTAAAGGCCAGATTGTTTACTCACAGAAGGGTAATAACAACACCACTCTCGACCTCACGCTGCAAGGGAAAGGAATTTATTTTGTGAAATTCACCACTGACTCAGGTAGCAGGGTTGAAAAAATTGCCATAAAATAACTTACACTTTTTTGTGATGAAATGGAAAAGCTCCGGATAACCCGGGGCTTTTCGCTTTTTATCATGTTAAATTATGATTATCAGTAAGTTAAATAATTTTAATAAAATGCTTGTTCATCGCAAAAAAAATTAAATTAGGGCTCAAGTTTTTTTTTTGTTAATTTATTGCTAAAAAATTCCTAAAATTGTGACTGCTAAATTTACACTCGTGATTTATTGAACAGTAAGATGAAATTCAAACACAAAGAACTGCCTGAGTACCACTTGGAGAGCTTTGCACATTGTTTTTAAATAATTCTATTTCAATATGTTAATGATATTTTTTTTGAAATAAATAATTAAACAAATCAAAACAGTTCTGCCTATGAAAAATGTATTTACTTAACTTTCAGTTCAATTGAAAATCATTTCCCGAAAATCAGGGATTTTCAAATCTTAAAACAATTCATTTTATTAATAATTAAAACCTGACGTTTATGAAAAAAGTTACAAGTTTAGTATTGTTATTTTTGGCCCTTTTCTGGGCGGGAAGTACTTATGGAATTACAGTCCAAATAGGTTCTGGAACAAGCACAACCACAGCCGTACCTATTTCTTCTTGTTATGGTTATACTTATTCTCAGGAAATTTATCTCGGCAGTGAAATACAAAATGCCGGGGGTGGGATAGGTCCAATAACCAAATTGCGTTTTTATTATAGTTCAGGTGGTACTAGCTATTCCACCTGGGCAAATTGGAATGTTTACATAGGCAACACGGCAAAGACAGCCTTTGCAAGTACTACTGATTGGGAACCATTAGCCAATCTTACTCAGGTATTTTCAGGAACGATAGCTACTCCTGTTTCAGGAACCTGGCTTGAAATTACCTTCTCAACCCCCTTTAATTACACGGGTGGAAATTTAATTGTTGCAGTTGACGAAAACAGTGCATCATACTCTTGTTCAGCCGCCTGGAGGTCGTTTACACCTGGAGGTAACAGAGGCATCTATTACAGAGCTGATGGAACAAACCCTGATCCGGCAAGTCCCCCTGCAGGCGTATTGGTTACAGCAATCGCCCAGATACAATTTGAAATGGCAGCCTATGTTCCAACAACACCGCCTAATTGCGCTACCATTGTATCACCTGCCAATGCTGGTACCGATGTAGCAATTGGTACCACGCTTAACTGGGCTTCCGGAGGAGGTGCACCTACAGGCTACAAATTGTATTTTGGAACCGACAATCCACCCACCAACCTTGTAAATGGAACAGATTTGGGTAACGTTACCACTTACACCCCGGCTGCTCCACTCAGTTATTCAACCCCTTACTATTGGAAAGTAATAGCTTACAATGCAAATGGCGATGCTACGGGATGTTCAGTCTGGTCATTCACAACTTTGGCCGATCCTACAATTACCTCCCTGCCATATTTCCAGGGTTTTGAAGGAACCTCATTTGCACCCGTTGGTTGGACCAACGTTAAAACTGCCGGAACCGGAACCCCCGGAATTTGGGACAGGCAAACTTCCGGAACGTATCCGACATGTTCACCGCACGGCGGCACTGCTATGGCCAGGTACAACTGTTTTAACCTTTCATCACTCACAGCAGGTATCCTGGTTACCCCTCCTATCAACATTGGATCTGATGATTTTGAATTAACTTTTTGGATGTATCGCGACAATGGTTACTCTACCAATGCCGATTTGGTAAACATTTATTCCAATACCGCCAACAATATGACAGGAGCCACACTGCTTGGAACAATTAACCGGTCAACCGGTTTAGCGCCTGTTGTTGCTGCCAACGGTTGGTACGAGTATAAATTCATGGTTGACAACTCCGCAAAGGCAATTCTTTATTTGATTTTTCAAGCAGTTTCAGCTTATGGAAACAACATGTTTATTGATGATATCACCCTGGATTTCCCACCGCCTTGTGTTGCACCCACCGGCCTCATAGCTACATCCAACATCACCACAACATCCATCGAAATTGGCTGGACTGAGACAGGTACAGCAACACAGTGGAACATTGAATATGGCTCAGCTGGCTTTACACAAGGTTCGGGAACTATTGTTTCAGTAACTGACAATCCTCATGTCATTGACGGTTTATCTCCTGCTACCATATACGATTTTTATGTTCAGGCAGATTGTGGCTCGGGTATGTTGAGTGCATGGAGCAGTAAGGCGACCGTAATGACAGAGTGCCCAAATTATTCGGTTCCAATAAATGAAAGTTTTGACGGAACTCTGTTCCCGCCACTCTGCTGGACAAGAGAAAAGACTGCCGGGACAGGAATAGGTTTGTGGGAACGGGTCACCGTAGGAACTTACCCGGTATGCAATCCTCACAGTGGTGCTGCAATGACGCAGTTCAATTGCTTTAATTATTCAAACGGAACCAAAGGAATTTTGGTAACGCCGGCAATTAATGTTGTCAACGATCAATTAGCTGTCACTTTCTGGATGTACCGTGATAACGGTTATGCTACGAGTGCTGACCTTGTTAATGTTTATTACAATACTGAGCCAAATGTAACAAATGCTGCATTATTGGGCACCGTAAACAGATACATTGGGTCTTCACCCGTTGTTGCTGCAAACGGATGGTATGAATACTTTTTCAAATCACCCTCTGGAATTAATGGAAATGAAGGCTATTTTATTTTTGAAGGTGTCAGCGCTTATGGAAATGACATTTATATTGATGACATAAATATTGATGTACCTCCTCCTCCGGGTTTCCTTGCTGGAACAATCACTGATGAGAACACCGGCTTGCCTATTGGTGGTGCTGTGGTTACCGTAAATCCTGGTGGAAATTTTGCAATATCGCTTGCCAATGGCCATTATGCATTACAGCTCGAAAAAGGAACTTACTCGGCTACTTTTGAAAAAGCTGATTATTACGCAGAAACCGTTGCCGGAATTTTGATCGAATCATCATTGACCACGAATGTGAATGTTTCGTTGGGTCCTATCCCTGCGCCATTTTGTGCTGATCTAGTATCGCCTTTTGATGGTGAAGCCAGTGTATTGCCAAATGTTGTCCTTACCTGGACACCAGGAGCCGGCTCGCCACCACCACTTGGTTACAAAATCCAACTTTTTAACCTCACCACCAATGAATGGATAGAAGGTGATGAATTTTCGGGTACCGATCTGGGTAATTCCACAACTTACACACCAGCCGGAAACTTTGATTGGGCATCTGATTATGTTTGGCTCATCACTCCTTACAACAATGCAGGTGTCGCCGAAGGTTGCTTCCCCTGGTATTTCTCAACAACAGCAGGGGGTTCAATAGCAGGTCTGGTTACTGACGAGGTAACAGGTTTACCGGTTGAAGGTGTTGATGTTTTGTTAGAACAGACTTTCCCGCCAATTCATGCAGGCAATACCTACAACCTGACAACTGCTGCCGACGGAACCTGGTATTTTGAAGGTGAATCAGGAAATTATACAATAACCTATTCCAAATTTACCTATTTGGCAAAAACGGTTACCAATGTAGGTATTTACAGCAACCAGGTAACCAATCAATCGGTTATGTTAACTCCGGTAATTCCTTACCAGATTCCATTTGTTGAGAAGTGGAATACCGGAACAACTTTCAATACACAACAATGGTCGGTAGTGCCAGCCATGTCAAACTGGTATGTTGATGGAACATTTGGAAATACCTCACCTTCAGTCAGGTTTGACGATGATCCTCAAACCGATGATTATAGCAGTACTCTCCAAAGCTATTTTATTAACGGTGTTGGGAAATCCAAGATTTATGCACAGTTTGATTTGTATTTATCTGTTTACTCTCCATTAACGCTCGAAACCATGACCTTTATGGTTTTTGATGGTTTACAATGGAATGATGTTGCAGTATTCAACAATCAATCCGGAAATATACCATGGACGCAGTTCACTTTTGATATTTCATCTTTCGCTGCAGGTAAACAATTTTTTATTGGTTTTAAAGCCGAAGGATCAGATACATGGAATTTATGGAACTGGAGCATCGATAACATTGGAATTGTTGACGACCTGATGCAGGTTTCACCCCCGGCACTCACCCAGGGTCTTGGAGAAACCCAAACTGCAGTTCAGGATATTATCATCACCAATCCAGGTGTTAATACCCTGGCCTGGACAGCCACTTTCGATGTAGCGCCACTTTGGGCATCCATGCCTATGAATGGTAGCGTTCCTGCTGGTGGATCTGTTGCAGTGCCTGTTACATTCGATGCAAATCTTGTTGCAGCAGGTGTTTACGATGCGACTGTTACAATTCATGGTCCATCAAACCTTGTTTATAAGACTGTTGGCCTGCACCTTGACGTTTTTGAATTGCAGGTAAATCCATTGGTTGTTTTCGATGAAATCAATTCGACTGATGTAGTGGGCCATAACATTACCCTTACCAATGCCGGTACATTACCTTTTGACTGGGAAGCAAGTTTTGCAGCCCAACCGTGGTTTGCTTTGAGTGAGAGCAATGGAACCTTAACGGGTGGAGCTAACAAAGTTCTTACCCTAACCTTCGATGGAACTGCAGTTATTCCAGGTTCTTATACTGCTCAAATCCTTTTCAGTGGCGCAGGAGGAATGACGGAAAAAACCGTTGACATCGCATTAAACATTTACGATTTCATCCTTGATCCGGAAGCTGTGTACGACGCCCTAACGGTGGGAGGAATGGTTGATAATACCGTAACCCTGACCAATCCATATACCAGCCCTGTATCATGGACTGCCGATGTTCCGGTATTACCGTGGTTAACGATGAACCCTGTTGCCGGTACTATTCCTGCCGGAGGTTCGGTGGATGTTACTGTTGGTTTTGACGCTACAGGCCTTACAGTCGGTGAGTACAGCAGCGAAATTACATTTGACGCTGCCGGTGGAATCGTTGTAAAACAGTTGCCGGTAGGCCTGAATGTTTATGATACTCCTTTCCAGAAAATTATGTTGCCTGAACCAAAGTCATGGGGCTACATCTCATCTTACATCAACCTCGACAGCAAAATGACTCTCGAGGAAGCCATGGAAAATATCCTGGATGAAATGGTTCTCATGATTGGTGAAACAGGTATTTTCTGGCCGTCACAAAACATCAACACCATTGGCAACTGGAATTCCGGCTTCGGTTATAAATTAAAAATGGACTCCGAAGGTTTACTTGTTTACGTTGGGAATGAAGTTACCAATAAGATTATCAACTTCAGCAAGGGAGTTCATATTATCCCGGTGCTTAGCGACAATCCGGTGGCTGTGGCTGATTTGTTTGCCGGAAAACCCATTGAGTTTGCTTTTGGCCTGGATGGCAGCATTTGGTGGCCAGCCGGAAATATTACCACACTGCAAACCTTGTACCCCGGCTATGGCTACATGGTTAAGTTTACAGCAGCTACATCGCTCAATTTCACAGGATTGAAGAGCAATGAGGTAAAACCCAATACACCGTCAACGTATGCAAATAAAACCAACTGGAACGATGTTGCCCGAACAGGTGATGTTCATATCATCAGCATCTCTGGCCAGGCAAGTTCAGAATTGCTACCAGGCGATGTAATCGGTGTATTTAACCAGAATGGTTTGTGTACAGGTATGGCTGAATATCGGCAAAATGACAGGACTGTTGCCCTCATTGTATATGCCGACGACCCGACAACCCAATCAATTGATGGTATGAGCGAAGGTCAGCCATTACATTTCAGGGCGTTCAGAGATGGCGACGCTTATGATCTTGAACCCGTTTACAACACCAACATGCCCAATTACGATGGCGTTTTTGCTGTAAATGGCTTATCGCAGATCAAAGGCTTCAAGGTTGGCAGCGTTGGCATCAACGAAAACGACCAAACCAGCATCTCAGTTTACCCAAATCCTTCATCCGGCATTTTCAATATCGATGTTAAAGGATTGGATGCCCGGTTGAATATTGTGGTTTTGAATTCACAGGGTCAGGAAATTATGACCAGTAACCTGGGTTCAACTTCACAAATCGACCTCACAGCACATCCCAAAGGTGTTTACTTCGTAAAAATTATGGGAGAAGATGTGATTAAAACAGTGAAGCTTATTGTAAAATAACAATTAGTTTTCATAAATTTACAAAGCCTGTTCCACCCTGGAGCAGGCTTTTTTCATGCCCTGATTTTTGTTGTCAGAAATTGAGAGGCCAATTTCGGGCAATATTCCAAAAGGTTGAGGCAGTCGGCAGAGGTTGTGGTTTTTTAATACTTTTGCCACAAAATAAACTTGATATGACTTTGCAAATTCCGAAAACGACCTATCGGTTACAGTCAGTTTCGACTGGAAAAATATTTGATGATACGGGCTGGATGCTCGATGCTCCCGGCGAATCGATGCCAACACTTGTCCGAGCAATTTACGACAGGAAACAGTTGGAATTAAGGGACGAAGCATTTGGCATTTACAGGTTTTCGGACTGGCTTCCGGTGAACAGATTCCTCAAAGGGTCATTCGCGCCATTAACCTACAAAAGCCAAGGATTAGCCGATGTTTTGGGACTATCCAACCTTTACATCACTTTCAGCGGTTATTGGCCCGAAAAAGGGATTGGTATGTCAACCTGCTCCTTTAAGGAAACCGAGGCTTTTTCGGTGTGCGGACGGCTAACGCCGGATATGAACAAAATACTCGTTGTTGCCTCGGCAGGTAACACGGCCAGAGCTTTTGCACGGGTTTGCAGCGACAATGGCATACCTTTATTATTATGCGTCCCCGAAGATAACCTCGATGCCCTTTGGTTTGACCGGCCCATTCTTTCGAATGTCAAACTGGTTTGTTCACGAACCGGAAGCGACTATTTCGATGCTATTCACCTGTCGAATATTGCAGCCCAATGCCATGGATTTATTGCCGAAGGCGGCGCCAAAAACGTTGCCCGCCGCGATGGCATGGGCACCACAGTGTTGTCGGCAGCCACTTTTATTGGAAGAACACCCGATTATTATTTTCAGGCCGTTGGCAGCGGAACCGGCGCCATAGCTGCCTGGGAAGCCAATCTGCGACTCCTAGCAGATGGCCGGTTTGGCAACCGGAAAATGAAATTGATGGTTTCGCAAAACGAACCTTTTGTTCCAATGTATGAGGCATGGAAACAGAAAATGCGCCAGCTTCTGCCAATGGATGATAATCTGGCCCGTGAAAAAGTTTCGGTGATTTTGGCCAAAGTCCTCTCAAACCGTCGCCCGCCTTACGCCATAATAGGAGGGCTTTTTGACGCCCTTGTTGATGCTGACGGCGAAATGCTTACTTCAACCAATGAAAAAGCACTTGAAGCAGCCGCCTTATTCAAAAAAACCGAAGGAAACGATATTCACCCGGCTGCTGCGGTCGCAACTGCATCACTAATTGATGCCGTAAAAAATAACCTTGTCGAAAAAGATGCGATCATCATGCTCAACATAACGGGTGGGGGGGAAGCCAGGTTTATGCGCGAAAAAGCGCTTCATTACCTGAAACCAGACCTTATTTTTGATATTGACACTGAACCAGAATTAATTAAACAACAATTGAGCAATCTGTTCTAACCAATCAACTCATCACTACTGATAGTCAGTTTATTGTTTGTAATGTTTCACAAAATTCTGTGGCTGAAGAAATAAAAAGAACAGGCGTTTCTTTTTTACTGTGGTTGTAATATCATTTTGTGGATTGGGCTACAACCGGACAGTATCTGCCATAGTTAGCCAATATTTTGTAAAAACGCAAGCCATGTTTTTCTTCAACAACTTGCTAATTACTTTGTTAACCCAATTGGCACAATTAATGAGCATTACCCGCTTTTCAAAAACAAGCTATCGGCCATGATTCAGAACTACATTCGAATTGCCTTTCGCACCATGATGCGAAACAAAGGATTTACCATCATCAACATTTCAGGCTTAGCCATAGGTCTTACAGCAGGAATTCTGATACTGCTTTTTATCAGGCAGGAACTTGATTTCGATAAGTGTTTTGCTGATTTTGAACGTGTTTACAGGGTAGCCGTGAAAGGCAGAATGTCGGGAGATTATTTTGATGTAGCTGTGACGCCTTCGCCCATGGCGCCTGCCATCAAACGGGCTTTTCCGGAAACGGAAATTGCTACAAGGATTCAGCGGAGCGAACAACAGGCCCTGCTAAGTTCGGGTGAAAACAGCTTTTACGAACGGGGCGCCATGTATGCCGATTCCTCCTTCTTCGACCTGTTTGATTTTCAACCATTAATTGGCGATTTGAAAACCGCACTATATGAACCTTTTTCAATCGTACTTACTAAATCGGGTTCCGAAAAATATTTTGGCAACACCAATCCCCTCGGGCAAACCCTGCGACTGAACGATGCATTTACCCTGAAGGTAACTGCGGTGATTTCCGATCCTCCCGCCAACACACACATCAAATTTCCGTTTTTGATTTCCTGGTCATCGTTGCGAAAAATGTTCCCCGAAAGAAATATTGATAACTGGGGTTCACTGTCGATTTATACCTACGTGAAACTGGCCGAAAATACTGACCCAAAAGCCTTTTCATCAAAAATCGAAAAAATGATCATGCAGAACCTGATAGCTGAATCAGGTCAGGATTCTTCAGCCTTTCAAAATCTGCAACTCGAATTTAATGCCTATCTTCAGCCACTTGAACAAATTCACCTGCATTCGAATCTAATGGCTGAGATGACGCCAAACAGCGATATTTCATACATTTACACTTTTTCGGCTATCGCTGTTTTTATTTTGATCATTGCCTCCATCAATTTCATGAACCTCACCACCGCCCGTTCAGCCCGCCGTGCACGTGAGGTAGGAATCAGAAAAGTACTTGGAGGTTATCGCCGGCAGCTTATTTATCAGTTTATCAGCGAGAGCGTTATCATGACCCTCATTGCACTTGTCATTGCCCTGATAATGGTTGAGTTGCTGCTGCCTGTTTTCAGCAGTATGATTGGTCAGCAAATTGACAATCATTTAATGGCGCAACCGCAAATGTTGCTGGTTTACCTGATTCTTGCCCTTTTTGTGGGGTTTTTGTCAGGAACATATCCTTCGTTTTATCTTTCATCTTTTCAGACAGCGAGGGTACTCAAAGGTTCTGTCTCCAGAAAATCGGGAAATGCAGGGCTTCGCAATGTGCTGGTAGTGTTTCAGTTCAGTATTTCGGTTTTTTTAATTATTGGTACCGGAATCATTTACACGCAACTCAATTATTTAAAAAACAAAAGGTTGGGTTTCGACAGAGAGAATCTGTTGATTCTTCAGTTCAGAAATGATGAACTCCGGAATAAATTCAGTGTGTTTAAAAACGAATTTGCCCGATTGTCGATGGTGTCAGGAACTGCCGGAGCCTCGGCCATACCGGGTGAAGGTACCAACGGCACCGCATTTTTTCCTGAAGGGATAAGTTCGAGCGATCCATGGTTAATTTTCAATACCGAAGTTGACCATGACTATATCAACACAATGGGTATGGAGCTGATTATGGGACGAAATTTCAGCAGGGAATTCAAAACCGATACCCTTGGAATCATTATTAACGAAACACTTTGGAAAAAGCTTGGGTGGGGTGATCAAGCCTTAGGAAAAAAATTCAGGGTAGGGTCTCCCAACGAAGGCCCTTATTTTCATGTAATTGGAGTAGTCAAGGATTTTCATTTCGAGTCGTTGCATGATAAAATTGAGCCACTTGTTCTTTTTCTCCGCCCCGACCGGTTTAATGTTTTGTTTCTTCGGCTACGACCTTCTGACCTGAAGGAGGATATCGAAAAGATTTCAGAAAAATGGGATCAACTTTCACCCAATTTCCCATTCGAATATCACTTTCTGGATCAGTCGTTTAACGAAATGTACAAATCGGAGCAAAAGTTGGCAACCCTGTTTGTGAATTTTGCAGTTATTGCCATTTTTATTGCCTGTCTCGGACTGTTTGGGCTATCGTCGTACATGGCCGAACAAAGAACCAAGGAAATTGGTGTAAGAAAAACTTTTGGGGCTACTTCGAGAGAACTTGTCTATTTGCTGACCCGCGATTTTATTAAATGGGTTTTGCTTGCAAACCTTATTGCCTGGCCACTTGCCTGGTATTTTTTAGATAACTGGTTACAGGATTTTGCATACCGGATAAGCATCACCGATCATTGGCCAGTTTTTTTCTATGCAGCCATTGTCTCATTTGTAATTGCCATCCTGACGGTAGCTGCACAGGCCGCAAAGGTGGCACATTCAAATCCTGTAACTGCGCTCAAATATGATGGATAACCCTTTTCTCCTGTCCAAAACCGGTAAGCATTGCCAATGTTGCGTTCTACGCTCGTATGCGCACAAATGGTGTACACTAACGAACAAGGATTGTTTTGTGAAAAGATGACGAGGTTGTCAAATATCTGAATGAAAAAACTTTACAGAGGTTGGCATAATAACTGATAAATCAAGCTGTCAGATGTGAAACAGAATAATCAAGTATTCAAAACCACAAACAATGAGTATCATTTCGCTTCGAAATATTCACAAATCATACATTACCGGCAGCAATAAACTTCATGTCCTGAAAGGAATTGACCTCGAAATTGAAAAAGGTGAGATGGTTTCGATCATGGGTTCCTCAGGGTCAGGAAAATCAACATTGCTCAATGTAATCGGGTTGCTCGACAATCATGATGATGGCAAATATCAACTCAATGGTTTGGAAATTAAAAGTTTATCTGAAACAAAAGCAGCACACCTGCGCAATCAGTACATTGGTTTTGTATTCCAGTCGTTCAACCTGATTTCGTTTAAAAATGCCATGGAAAACGTGGCTATGCCGCTATATTACCAGAAAGTAAGCCGAAAGAAAAGAAACCTGGTGGCCATGGAATACCTGGATAAAATGGGATTAAAAGAATGGGCTGCCCATATGCCCAACGAGCTTTCAGGAGGCCAAAAGCAGCGTATCGCCATTGCCCGCGCCCTGGTGGCACGTCCAAAAGTAATTTTGGCTGACGAGCCTACCGGTGCACTGGATTCGCAAACTTCGATGGAAGTAATGGATATTTTAAAAGAGATTAACGACACCGGAATCACCATCCTCATCGTAACGCACGAAAACGATATTGCACACCGAACCAACCGCATCATCCGCCTGAAAGACGGAATTATTGAGTCGAACGTGAAAAACGGTAAATCACATCACCATGCAGAACCAGTAACAGCCTGATTATGTTTGATCTGGATAAATGGCAGGAAATATTCAGTACGATTAAAAAAAATAAGCTTCGTACATTCCTCACCGGTTTCAGTGTTGCCTGGGGGATTTTTATGCTTATCGTTCTGTTAGGTTCCGGTTACGGGCTCGAAAATGGTGTAAAAAAAGAATTTGAAGGCGATGCTGTAAATTATATTTCGATAAACAGCGGGATAACCAGTATGCCATACAAAGGAATGAAGCCAGGCCGGTTTATCCGATTCGAAAATGAAGACCGAGATATGTTAGCCGGAATTGATGAGGTTGACAAAGCTTCATCACGTACCTATGTATTTGGAAACCAAACGATTACGTACGGAACCGAGTACGGATCTTTCGATATTTTTGCCGTAAGCCCCGAGTATTATTTTGTTGAATCGCTAAACCTTACCGAAGGCAGCCGTTATGTAAACCAGAAAGATGTTGACGATTTTCGGAAAGTGGTTTGTTTGGGAAAAGTAGTGAAAGAAGCCTTGTTTAAAAATGAAAACCCACTTGGCAAATTTGTGAAAATAAATGGGGTTCCTTTTCAGGTTGTTGGCCATTTTGATGACCCCGGCGGCGACCGGGATGTTTCGCGTGTTTATGTGCCGGTGTCAACAGCTCAACGGGTTTTCAACATGGGAAACATGATACGGAATGTGTGCCTGATGCTTGATGATGCAAATACCGAGGAGAGCAAACTGGTACTTGATGAGGCAAAACTTGCACTGGCCAACAAGTACAAATTCGACCCCACCGATCCGCGCGCACTGTTCACCTTCAATTCCATCGAAAATTACCAGCAGTTTATGGATTTGTTTGCCGGAATCCGCCTGTTCATCTGGATTATCGGAATCGGAACCATCATTGCAGGAATTGTTGGTGTGAGCAATATTATGATGATAGTTGTAAAAGACCGGACCAAAGAAATCGGCATCAGAAAATCGATGGGTGCAACGCCATGGTCAATAGTAAGCCTGATTTTGCAGGAATCGGTGTTGATAACTGCTTTTGCAGGATACATTGGGCTGGTGCTGGGTGTAGGATTGCTGGAACTGATTTCCGGAGCGCTGCCTTCAACGGATTATTTTGCAAACCCCGAAGTCGATTTTAACATTGCGATAGGAGCCACCTTGATCCTGGTATTTTCGGGGGCGCTTGCAGGATTTGTCCCAGCCCGAAAAGCTTCGGCCATAAAGCCTGTGGAGGCGTTGAGGGATGAATGATTTTAATGAGGTATTTAGTATTTTCTGTTTGAAAGATAATGGATTAAGAATTTGATATTGAAATTAAGGGATTAGGTAGGGAAAAACCGCAGATAGAAATTGATGGTGATGCAAAGCGCTGAATTTTAACCTTGTAATGAGATATTTGTTGGAACAGTTGCTTTTTTAACAATCGATTTAATGAAGTTAAATGATTAGCAATAAATTAAATCGACAAAGATTTTTAAAATGATTGACAAAAGCAGAATATTGATCATTGACAACAAAAGAATATCATTCTTCCTGATTTTCGTTGTAACTTTTATAATTACCGAAATTGGCAGAAAAATTTATCGACCGTACATTTATTCACATGACATTTTTGATTATTGGATTGCTGACACAATTGGTAACTTTACGGGAACAATCGCAATAGTTTTTTTTGATTTCGCCGGTGTTAATCCAAAACACAAGCAGGGAAGGGTTTTTTTGGTCATCATTACTTTTGGCTTGATAGTTTACGAATTGCTGCAATATTTTTCGCCCAGAAGTATCATGGATTGGAAGGATATGATAGCCACCTTAATTGCCGGATTGATATCGTGGGGAATCTTTGAGTTTCTCAACAAAAGATTTAAAGATAATAATCAAATTTTGCAAAGTGATTTGAAAGCATGAAGATGAAGTAAGCATTTTGAAGTTATTTTAAAACATTGAAAAGCCATGAAAATTTTTGACGCCGATAGCTGGCAGGAAATATTCAGTACACTGAAAAAGAACAAGCTGCGCACATTTTTCACAGCTTTTGGGGTTTTTTGGGGGATTTTTATGCTTATCATTATGCTGGGATCGGGCAGGGGACTGCAAAATGGCGTCAGTACCGGCATGGGTGGACTCGCAACCAACAGCATGTTTATGTGGACGCAACGCACAACGGTTCCCTTCAAAGGGTTTCCCAGGGGTAGGTTTTTCAATTTCAACAATGGTGATACACGTGCCCTTATCGACAATATTCCCGAAATTGAGTACATCGCACCCCGGATACAGGGTTTCAACCGCACCGGCGACAACAATGTTGTAAGAGGCGACAGAACAGGCAGTTTCCAGATCCAGGGCGATTACCCCGAGTATAATTTAATTGATCCGATGAACATCACACAAGGAAGATTCATCAACCAACTCGACATTGATGAATCCCGCAAAAACATTGTGATTGCCCAACGGGTTTACGAAGAAATGTTTGAACCTGGTGAAAATCCTATCGGTGAATATTTGCGTATTACGGGTGTTTATTTCAAAATTGTGGGTGTTTGCAAGTCGAAAAAGACCCAACAACAGGCAGAACGCGAGAACCAACAAATCTTTATGCCATTTACCACCTTGCAAAAAACTTACAACTATGGTGACGTTGTAGGCTGGTATTCAATAACATCTAAAGCAAATGTGCCAGTTTCGGTAATCGAGGAAAAAGCCAAAGACCTGATGAAAAAGCGTCACAGCGTTGCACCAGAAGATGACCGAGCCATAGGTTCGGCCAACGTTGAAAAAGAATTCATGAAAATGACCAACCTTTTTCGAGGAATAAAAGGCCTGATATGGATTGTAGGAATCGGAACCCTGCTTGCCGGGATTGTTGGCGTGAGCAACATCATGATGATTATTGTGAAAGAACGCACCCAGGAGATTGGAATTCAAAGGGCGCTTGGCGCTTCGCCTGCTTCGGTGATAGCTCAGATTATTACCGAATCTGTTTTCCTTACTGCCTTTGCAGGATATTTTGGGCTTGTTGTCGGGGTGGCCATCATCGAAGGAGTGAATTATTTTCTGGTCAGCACAAATGCCTCAACAGGTATGTTCTCCAATCCATCTATCGATTTTGGTATGGCCATCAAAGCCCTTGTGGTTTTGATTATCAGCGGCGCTTTGGCCGGACTCATTCCAGCCCGGCGTGCTGTGAGCATCAAACCCATCGATGCCTTACGTTATGAATAAATATTTAATGTATTGAATAATAGTATTTTATAAAGAAATAATTCAAAAACAAAATAAGACTGTAAAATGAAAACTTTTTTAAAAATCTTTTTTGGTGTGGTGATTTTAGGGGTTTTTGGATACACGATTTTTTTCCTTTACCAAAAATCGCAGGCAAAACCAATAACCTATCAGACCGCAACACCATTTAAAGAAACGATTATTAAAAAAACAGTTGCTACCGGATCGGTAGTGCCGCGCAAGGAAATTGCCATTAAACCGCAGGTTTCGGGTATCGTTGACGAATTGTACACCGAACCAGGTGATTATGTTCGAAAAGGCGATTTGATTGCCAAAGTCAGGATCATTCCCAACATGTTGAACCTGAGCAATGCCGAATCGCGGGTAAAACAGGCACAAATCTCGCTAAGAGCTGCCAAGGCCGACTTCGACCGGAAAAAGGAATTGTTCGACAAACAAGTAATCCCCGCTGCCGAATTTGAACCGGCAGAAATTGCGCTAAGCCAGGCCAAACAGGAACTTCAGGCTGCCGAGGATAACCTCGACCTGATAAAAGAAGGACAAACCAAAAATGTTGGAAATGTTACAAACACCCTCATCCGCTCTACCATTGACGGAATGGTGCTTGATGTTCCGGTCGAGGTAGGCAACTCGGTTATCGAGTCGAATACCTTTAATGAGGGAACAACCATTGCCAACGTGGCCGATATGGGTGAGATGATTTTTGAAGGTAAGGTTGACGAAACCGAAGTTGGCAAAATTAAGGAAGGAATGGAACTGATACTTTCGATAGGAGCCATTGAAGATGAGAAATTTAAAGCCACACTTGAGCATATTTCACCAAAAGGTGTCGAAGAAAATGGAGCCATTCAGTTCGAAATCAAAGCTGCCGTGTCTCTCAAATCCGATTTTTTTGTTAGAGCCGGCTACTCTGCAAATGCTGACATTGTGCTCGACCGGGTCGATTCAGTGATGGCCATTCAGGAAAGCCTTCTAAAATTTGAAAACGACTCGGCTTATGTTGAAGTAGAAACCGAACCTCAGGTCTTCGAAAAAAGATTCATCAAAACCGGCCTTTCCGACGGCATAAACATCGAAGTGAAAGAAGGCCTGGCAATGAACGATAAAATTAAAAGCGGCACCATTGAACAAAAATAACGGGTTATCTTTCATCATCAAACACCCTTTCGGGGGTGTTTTTTTATGTTTTTTTTAAAATAACTAAAAAAATAGTTCATCAACTAAAATATTAGTTATAATTTTGCCGTTCATGTTTCAATTAAAACTAATTGCATTAAAACAGAAGTTATGAAGGAACTTACCAAAGCTGAAGAGCAGGTTATGCATATTTTATGGAGCATTCACAAAGGTTTCGTGAACGACATACTCGAAAAGCTTCCTGATCCCAAGCCAGCCTACAATACGGTTTCGACAATTGTCAGGATTTTGGAACGAAAGGCGTTTGTATCGCATAAAGCCTATGGCAAAACACATGAGTATTTTCCCCTCATTTCGAAAGAAGACTACACGAAGACATATTTTAAGGGGTTTCTCAACAACTATTTCAGTAATTCGTACAAACAACTGGTTTCATTCTTTTCAAACGAAAACAACCTTAGCATCAGCGAGTTGGAAGAAATCAGAAATTTGATGGACGAACAGATTGAAAAACAAAAGAGCCTGGATTGATTATCATGAATAAAAAAACATTTAAAACTAAAGCATTATGAATCAATTGGTTTTGTATGTTGTGCAATCCGGAATCAGTTTAATCCTGCTTTTTGGTGTGTATTGGCTCTTTTTACGAAAGGATACTTTTTTTACAGTTAACAGGACATTTTTGTTGGCATCGGCTGTTTTTTCGCTCACTTTTCCGCTGTTTCATGTCAATTGGTTATTTCCAACCGAATCAACATCAAACTATTATGCTGCCCTAAACATGGTTACCATCAATGCAACCCGTGTTGAAAGTACTTTTGCCGAAAATTTAACCCTGTTGCAGATTGTAATCATTGCTTACCTGACAGGCGTCGCCATTTTTGGAGTCAGATTTTTGGTGCAGATTGCTCAATTGCTGCTAATGATCAGGAAATATGGTATTTCGAGGCACGAAGGGCTGCGCATTGTTTTCATCGAAAGTAATTATTCCCCATTTTCGTTTTTCAACCTCATTTTTATTAACCGAAAACAGCTTAACCGTGAGAATATCAAAGAGATAATTGCGCATGAACAGGTTCACATCCGCCAAAAGCATTCCATTGACCTGATTTTGGCCGAAGTGATGACAATCATTCAATGGTTCAACCCGATCGTTTGGTTTTACAGAATATCGCTGAAAAGTGTTCACGAATTTCTGGCCGATCAGGGAGTTTTGCTGAAAGGATACAACCCGATTGACTACCAAAAGTTGTTGATTGGACAGTATATGGGAATCCAGGTTAACGACCTGACCAATAATTTTAATCATTCACTTTTAAAAAATCGAATTGTTATGATGACAAAAAGCAAATCAAGATTTGCAGCAAAGCTCAAGGTGCTGCTCGTAACACCGGTAGCATTTATGCTGGTTGTTGCATTTACCGTGTCGCCTGTTGTAAAAACAGTGGCACAAGTCGAAAAACAAACTCAGAAAGCTGAAAAGGTATCACAAAGTCCAAAATCGGAAACCCAGGACGAGCTTTTTACGGTAGTTGAGCAAATGCCAACTTTTCCGGGGGGTGATGAAGAACGGGCAAAATACCTGCAAAGCAACATCAAATACCCCGAAGAAGCGCGGAAAGCTGGAAAGCAGGGGGTTGTGTATGTATCGTTTATTGTGGAAATAGATGGTTCGGTAAGCAATGCAAAAGTATTGCGTGGTTTCGACGCGGCTTGCGACGAAGTTGCAGTAACCGTGGTAAAAAATATGCCAAAATGGAATCCGGGCGTTCAACGCGGAAAACCAGTAAGGGTGCAGTTTAATATGCCAATTAAATTTGCCCTGAGTGGAGATAAAGATAAAAAAGAAATGGGTGAAACTCCGAAGAAATGAACCATAGGTTAAGATTATTGATGTAAATAATAGAAAACCAAGCTTTTACTTTTGACCACAAAAAAGCCCGGATAAATTACCCGGGCTGTTTTTTTATTCATTGGTAACTGTCGTAACCTTTATGTTGGGCGGATTGTTAAAGTGCTCTTTCACAGCACATAAATTGGCAGCATTAATTACGGCAGTTTTATATTTTTCAGGAAAATCGCTGGGTAAGTTTACCTTTAACTCAATACGATCGATGAGCCTGGTTTTGTAGTTGTAATTCATCTTTTGCGTTATGCTGATTTCATCGGTTGGAATATTGCGCTGATCGCAGAACGATTTGATATAAATGCCAGCACACGTGCCAATGGAAGCCAGAAAAAGCGTAAAGGGGGCTGGTGCAGTGCCATCACCACCGGCTTGAACCGGCTGATCTGTCATAATAATTTGTCCATTGAACTCGGCGTTCACTTTCTTCTTTCCGTCAAAAAAGATTTTCATTTCCATACAGGGGGAGTGTTTAAAAGTTGCAGCAAAGATAGAAGGTCAAATTTTGACAAATATTTCCTGTTAGAAAATGTTAACGGTTTTTTATTCTTAAAACATACGTAAGTTATTGATATTAAGTGTAAAATGGAAGCTAATTTTACCAATTAATTAGGCGGGAACAGCAAACTGTAATCTTTCTCACTTGCTGTTTTATACCAGTTTTCGGGAATTATTGTCCAATTGTGAGTGGTGGCCGGATTTATCTCCCCTTTGCTTTCGAGCCATTGCATCAACTGAAACCTGAAATCCTTGTCAGTAGCTTCTAAAATTCTGTCTTTCAATAGTTCACTTCTTATTTTTGCGCCAGTCGTAAGGTGACCGCCGCCGCCATTTCCTCGGTACGAATTCATGGCGACGGTGTATTTTTTATTCAGGTCGAAAGGGCTGCCATCGGCCATCGAAAGGATGTTTACCCGGTCACCAGCGGGTTTGCTCACATCTACGATGTAAAGAATGCCTTCGGCGCTATCGAAATTGTAGTAAGGATTTTTGAGTTTCAACTGTCCCGATTTCGCATGTCTGGCAAGGTTGCCGGCACTGTCTATTTCGAAAAGCAATAGATTGTCTTCAGCGTTTTTCATGTGGCTAAACCACAAAGCAGCCGAATATTCCAGCATATCATCTATTTCCTGGCCACCCAATTCCATCGTATAAAGTTGGTTTTCATACCTGTAAATCTTAAACATATCGCCCACAAAAATCTGACCTTCATTAATTTGCATATCAAACGACAATGGCGCTGCAATCGAAATTTGTGCACCGGTTGCTTCCAGTTGTGCCTGATGTATGAGGTCAACAAAAGGGGAGTCGCCAAACAATCCTTCACGGCTCCGAAGCGCTTGATTGAAGATCGCTACTGGCGATGAAACGAATTTTTTTACCTCCTCGAAACGCGCATTAAACTCAACCACAAACAGTGAATCTGGTTCCAGGCCTGCAGCATCAACCAACTCACCTGTTATCGACTTGCTGTAATGACCTGTTGTTTTATTCAATTTCATAACAACCCGGGCAACTGCAAAGTTTTCTGCATGTCCGGATGGCCCAAGCATCATCACTTGATTGCCAGCCCAGTTGGTTAATGTTTCATTCCAGCCATGATGATCGTGACCCACAAACACCAAGTCGAATCCCGGTATCTGCTCGGCAACCAGTTTGGAAGCATTTTCATTCATCAATGTTTTTGCATCCTGATTGTTGTAAGTAAAATCAACCCCCGAATGAAATAACCCAATCAGCAGGTCAGGCTTTTCGTTTTTTGTAATGAAATCGACCCAATAATTAGCGGTTTCAATCATATCGTGAAATTCCATGCCCTCCCAGGTTTTTTCGGGTAACCAGTTTGGAATTGCCGGAGTAATCATGCCAAGAACCGCAACGCGAATTCCTTGTTTCACAAGGATTGTGTAGGGTTTAAAATATGGTTTTTCCGTTCGTGTCGAAACAGCGTTTGCGGCAAGCCAGGGAAAGTTGAAATCTTTGGTCAGTTTGTTGTAAACTGCATGACCAGGCTCAATATCATGGTTTCCAACGGTTGCCGCATCATACTTCAGGTAGTTGAACATTTCGGAAACCAGATGTTTACCCCCTGTACTTTCGTAATTGTAAAAATACACTGACGGATCACCTTGAAGAATGTCGCCATTGTCTAATAGAATCACGATCTGATCTTTATTTTTACGTTCATTGCTGATGTATGAACCAATGTGTGCCAGCGAATGCTGCGAAGGTTTTCCACCAACAAAATCGTAAGGGAACAATTTACCGTGTAAATCACTGGTTTCTATTATTTTAATGATGACTTCGTCAGGCCTTTGTATTTCGGAACATCCAAAAAGTACAAGTGCCAATGCAATGCCCAATACCATTTTTCGCAATGTATGCATAGTTATCTTTTTTTACTAAATTGATGAGAATAAATTAAATAAGGTCATTTTGGAGCGAAAATCAAGTTGATTGAAATTTCTATTTTTATAGAATTCCTCCACCCATCATTAACCTGAAGATAGCCAGAATAAAGACAAAAAGGTTCAGGTTACGACCGTTTGAATATCTTGAAAAGATGCTAAAAAGAAAGCCGATGGCACTAAAAACAATGGCCAGCCAGTTGAGCCATCCAAGCAGTGGAATTAAACCTATCAGGGCTACTATTAATCCCACAATCCCAAAAATAGTTGATAATACATTCATATTGTGCAAATTAAGTTGATTTTGAAATTTTTTTACCCATTTCATGAATGAAATGTAAAATATCGTCCTCATTCATGTTTACGAGCTGCCTGTTTTTCACAACCAGTTCGCCATTCGAAATAACATGTTCGATGTTCTGAATAGAAAACCTGTAAATAAAATGATCGCAGAAATTGTCACTGTTTAGTTTTTCGGGCATGTCGTTGTGTAGAATGATCAGGTTGTTTTCACCATCATTTTTGCAACCATTTTGCGCGAGGTACCGGTTTGCATTGCGCAGGCGCCTGTAAAATTTTTTTGCATCGCCGCCAGGTGTTTTATTTTCAGAAAAGAAACTGCTTCGGACGCTTCGCAACATATCGTGATGCATCCCATCGGTTCCGACCATTATTTTTTCCTCAAAACCGGTTGAATCGATGATGCCAAGGTTGTTTCTCAGATTGCTTTCGGTAGTCTGAGCAATCCATGCGTTTGAACGACGAAGTAAATCACGTTCCTGATCATTGATCTGCAGGCAATGCACGAGTATTGACTTTGGAGATTCCAGAAACCCAAATTCGTTCAGACGTTCGACAACGGTTTTTCTATAATTCTCGCTGCAATGCTGTTCATCGTATTTATCTTCAGCCACGTGGATGTGAATTCCAGTGTTGAATTTTTCGACGAGCAGCGCTGCGCGTCGCATGGTGTGATCGCTCACTGTAAATGAGGCATGTAGGCCCACAAGCCCTTTCACCTGTTTGAGGTATTGTTCTGTCTGGCTGAACCCTTCCACGCCTTTTTGCAACCCGTCGCGATCCGAAATTTCATAGCACAACAGGTGCGAAGCCCCCACAAATTCGAATGCACCTGCAATGGTTTCAAGCGAACCATCGATAGCAAAAGGGGAGGAGTGATGATCGATAATAAAGGTGACTCCGGATTTCAGACTTTTCATGGCTGAATACAATGCACAGGCTTCTATCATGTCCAATTCCAGCTTTTTATCTAACCGCCATGCACCATATTTCAACCTTTCGTAAAAATTCTCAGGCTTGATGGGCGGAGCCGGCAGGCTTCCCATCAATGCCAGATAAGAATGATGGTGGGCATTGACAAACGATTTTGTGACAATTTTTCCCTTGCAATCAACAATCTGATCAGCGCGTGTTTTCAACGGGATGTTTTCGATAAAATGAATTTTACCATTCATACCCGGTTCCACCTGAATGTGCGATTCGGTTAATTCGAGTGTGTCCCAACTGACAAACGTTGCATCTTTCAGATATAGACTCATTTAGGTGGCTTTATGGTAAGCTATTAATAAAAATGTGTTTCTACAACGGGTTGCCAGAGTTCACGGTATTTTTTATCGGTAGCACCCGGGCAAATTGCACTGAATGCACAGGTATCATGATTTTGTAATTCAACAATTTGTGAAAAAGTACAGGGTGTTTTTTCACATAAATGGTCAACGCAAAGCATGGTTTGGTGACAACAACTTCGGCCAAGCGACCAGAAAAAATCATTCATTTTTGTGATGTCATGTCCCGATTCTGAAGCAATCAGCCTGAATGCTTCCACACACCGCGAACGAATTGGTTCATCCGTATCGAGGATTTCATGGTTAACGATCTTTTCACGATAGGATTCATCCGAAATTTCAACACAACCCAGCCTGAGCAACACCCGTTGCATGTGATAGTCCATGATCGGAATAAAATTTTCAGTGTCTTTAATTTCAAGCAAATCAGCTTCCATCAGCAATTTGACAAGGAATGTGGATTTTTTTTGCAACGGATCAGTAAAGGCTTCAAAGCGAGGGAGCACCTCATATAGGCCTTGTCCATTGTTTAGCAAAAAACCATCGCTTTGCTTTAAAAGCCCTGCAACATGGCCGTTGAAGCCGTCAATAAGTTTTCGTGAGGCGTCAACCATGAGTTCGATGCGCTGACTGGTTTGGTCTAAGGTGCAGTTTTCAGAATTGCCATCGTGCGAGAACTCCTGTTTGAGCATTTCCATTAGGATAGATGGATTTTGGTCGCGCAAAAACCGGGGATTCAGCAGGTCTGAATTGTTACTGGCCAGCCGAAAAAACACATATTCGATGTAATCCCACCCAAAAAGCTTCAAATTCTTGTGAAAAAGATTGTGGGTCTGGTGGCAGATGGCTACGGCGAAAAAATGCATTCTGAGCAATGTTTCTCTATCGGTAAAATGCCGCAGATACCGCCGGCTGTAAAAATCAGGGCGTAAACGGAGATTTTTAATTGTTTGGGCAACGTTTCCACACCGGGCAAGATTCACAAAGGCTGCTGTTGATTTTATCATTGCTGAAAAAACAGATTGTGGTAGATTAATTGGCGTTGAGTGATTTAGGGTAACCACCGAAAATTTTCTTGAGTGTTCTGTGAAATTTATGAACTGAAACTACTGGATTTGCAAACATCATAACACACTCACGATGAATTACATTTACGCCGTTATCGATGGCATACCGGATAGCTTCATCGTTTTGTGCCCCCTGCTGAAGCCAGATGTGCCTGATATTTCTTGCAACTGCTTCTTGAACAAGCGGTAATACGTTAGCAGGTTTGGTGCAGATTATTAAAGCAGTCACCCCTGATGGCAGATGGTTTAGGTCCGGATAACATTTCTCACCTTCAAAACTTTCGAGGGTGGGATGAACCGGATAAACAGTGTAATTCTTGTTTTTCAATTCTTTGAAAAGCGAATTTCCAAACTTCATTTTGTTGAGTGAAACACCGGCCAATGCCATGTTTTTTTGATTCATAAATTCTTTGATTCCATCCAAAGAAGCTTTTGCAACTGTTGATTTCATTGTTTTGTATTTGATAATGATGGACAAAGGTAAAACATATTTTATGATGTTTTTTTTCCAACTGGTATTTTGAAAGCATCAGAAAAAAACTTCTACTTTTAGCGCACAATCAAAATGACAAAAACCGAAATTTATGAAAGTTGTACAAAAAATTGAAGAAGCCATAAACCCGACGACAATTCCGGAAGGTAGTGTAATTTACACTGCAGGAAACGCAGCAACACCGCAGGTGATTTTACGTCATTTAGCTGAAGATGAAGGTATTAAAGGAGTATCGTTGCTCAGTGTGCTGCTTCTTGGAAACATTGGCAATTTGTTTGCACCCGAAACGTGTAAAAGAATTACACACCGGGTAATTTTTAACGGTCCCCATTCTCGCGAAGCCATGAACACTGGAGGTGCTTCGTACCAATTGATTCATCTTTCGGATATTGCCAACCAAATGAAGGAATACGTGAAACCGAATGTGGTTTTTTTAAGTGTTGCGGGACCCGATAATGGTGGTAATTTTAGTTATGGAACCACTGTGGAAGGATGCAAGGGAGCGGTTGATGCCTGCAAAGAACAGGGTGGAAAGATTATTGTCGAACGCAATGCCAAGATGCCTTTTGTGCTGGGTACCACACTGCACCAAAGCGAAATCGACTACCTGATTGATACTGATTACCATTTGCCAATCAGTCCGGTTCATCCACCCGACGAAAGAGCCAAACGAATAGCACATATCATTACTGGGCTTTACCTGTCTGATGGTTGCACCCTGCAATACGGAATTGGCGAAGTACCGGAGGCTGTTACTGATGCTATTATCGAAAAGGGATTGAAGGATCTGGGCATTACCACCGAGTTGTTTGCCGATGCCATGCGCAGGCTTGTCGAAAAAGAGGTTGTGACCAACAAATACCTCGAAAACAATTTCTCCATCGCCAGCATTTTTTTGGCAAATACCAAATATGGTTACGACTGGATGAATTTCAACAGTTCGATTCAGAGCCGTCCGTCCGATTTCACCAACTACATTCCAAACATTGCACGGCGTCCTAAAATGGTGGCTATCAACAGCGCTATTGGTGTTGACCTGCATGGTAACATTTGGGCTGACTCGCTTAATGCAACCAGTATTTACAGCGGAATTGGCGGTCAGGCCGATTTTTTGCGTGGTTCGTATTTGTCAAAAGGAGGATTTCCAATAATCGCCCTCAAGTCAACCACATCAAAAGGTGAAGGTAAAATTATGATGAAAAGCCCGGAAGGCATCACAACCACTGCCATTCCTGCCGACCCTGTTATTATTGTTACTGAACATGGCGCCTTTAATCCCCGCGGGCTTAATATTGCCGAACATGCTGTTGGTATTGCACACCTGGCCATGCCCGAATGCAGGGATAAAATGTTGAAATACATCTACGAAAGCAAGGAATATCATAAGCCGCCGGAAGCCCTTCGCAACAAAACACCGAAAGGATTTATACCTTACGACATGGTGAAATAACAGAATCCCTCTGAATCATCAGTCACGAAAGGTTTTCATCTTATTAACAAATAACCTGAACACGAATTCAGGTATTCAACAAAAAAAAATCCCGCAAATTGCGGGATTTTTTGTCATTGATAACGCTACCGGCGACTACAACTGAATTTCGTATTCATTTTCAAATTTCAGTGTTGCAGAATCTCCGCCTGTAAATGTTATCACTCCATCAAAAGAAAAGGTTTTCCCTTCCGACGTTTTTGCCTCCAACATCAAGTCTGCTGTGCCACTCATCAGTTTCCCGGTTGCTTTTTCAACTTTTACATCAATTGCCTCTAAAATGATTTTGCTGGAAAACGATCTTTTTTCTCCAATTTTAGACTGGCAGGTTCCTTCGCGCTCAAAACCTCCGTTGAAAGATATTAAATCGCTTGATAAATCAAGACCTGATAATTCAAAGCTTACACTTGCGGCATCATTGGCCGACATTCGGGGTGCATCATACCCACCGCCCATTTCGCAGGTGAAAACAAACGACTCAGGAATTTGGAACTGATTGCAGTTGACAATCCAATCCCATTCAAGATTATAATGGTAAGTGATCACTGTTTCAGCGGGATTTACAATGGTTATCACTGAATCGAATGACATCCCACAATAGTCGTTTTTGCTGCTAGTACTGGCAGTTACTATTGCAGTTGACTGCTCAATTTGTCCGGCTAATCCACCTGCCTCCGACGATAAGGCGTTTTCGACTACCTCAACTGCTTCCTCCTCCGAAACCGATTCAATAATGTCTTCAGCTTTCTTACAGGAGGTTAAAAACAATGCTATTGTTAAAAAATTGATTGTTAACACTTTAATAAAATTTGTTGATTTCATGCTTTTTTAATTTTTTAAGTTGAACAATTTTGGCGACAAAGAAAGCAGGGCAATGATCATGAAAAAAAAAATTTCAACCAATTGCTGCAAATCTTCTACGAAAAGTAATTTTTCCCATGAAAAATGTCATTTTTGCTTTTTATTGAAACTTTGAAGCCTTTCGTTGAATTTTTTTTACCAAAGAAACTGCACATGATACTTTTGGACAGGTTTAAAAACCAGGTTATAATGAGGGTAAAGCAAAATATTTTTACGATTTTGTTGCATGTCGGTTTCTGGGCATTGTATTTCTTGCTAATAATAATGTTGATATCCAGTTATTTAACTGTCCAGCAGGCAATTCTAAGAATAATCCTGAATGGATTTGTGATGGCGTTTGCATTTTACTTTAATGCGCTGATACTGGTTAATCAATTGCTTGTGAAAAAAAAATATGCCGCGTTCTTTTCGAGTGCCCTGGTTCTTGTTGTTGTTACCACTGCCTTCAGATATTTACTGCTAAAGTATTTCGAAAGATCGGAACTGAGTATGTTTATTCCCGAACATCCTGGAAAACTAATGATTTTCAGCTTTGTCAATCAGCTCACTGTGGTCACGGTAAGTACGGGTTTCCAACTTTTGCAAAACAGGATAACCAGCGAAAGGGCAAAACAACAACTGAAGACAAGCCAAAGTGAAGCCCAACTTCAGTTTTTGAAAGCGCAGATTAATCCACATTTTCTTTTCAACACCTTAAATAATATTTACGCACTTTCGGTTATCCGGTCGTCAAAAACGCCTGATATGATTCTTAAACTGTCAGAATTACTGCGTTATGTAATTTATGGCGGGCGAGAAAAGATGGTTTCGGTGAGTGATGAAATTGAACATATCCGGAAGTTTATCGAGCTTTTCCAGATGAAAAGCGAAGACCACCTTAATATTACGCTTCAGGTAGAAGGCTCAGCCAAAGGTATGTTTATTGAACCGATGATACTAATACCCATTGTTGAAAATTGCTTTAAACATACCGATTTCGACTCAAACCCAAAGGCTTATGTTAAAATAATCATCGCTTTGCATGATAAAACCCTGAAATTTATCACCCTAAACACCAAAGATGATTCAAACAACCAAAAAGATAGAACCGGTGGGGTAGGGTTGGAAAACATTAAAAAAAGACTCCATCTCAAATATTTTGAAAGACATGAATTGATCATTCAAAATAAAAAACAGATATTTGAAGTCAATTTGAGTATGGAGCTTGATAATGAAAATGATACAAACACTTTTGGTTGACGACGAATACCTTGCTTTGAAACTTCTTGAAGAGTACATTAGCAAAGTGCCTGATTTTGAAATTGCCGGCATGGTTAAATCCCCGATAAAAGCCATCGAAATCCTTTCGGCAAGGCACATCGACCTCTTGTTTCTGGATATTCAGATGCCGACCCTGAGTGGTACCAACCTGCTCAAAACCCTTAAACATAAACCTGTTACAATATTTACCACCGCCTATTCAGAATATGCCGTTCAGGCCTTCGACCTTGATGCTGTGGATTACCTGCTCAAACCCTTTTCGTTTGAAAGATTCTTGCAGGCAACCAACAAAGCCCGCGAACAACTTGCTCAAAACAATCAGTTTCTAAGCAAAACCGAACTTGCGGATAAAGCTGATTTACATGGATTTATTACTGTTAAAACCGATGGTAAATATGTCAAGATAAACCATGACGACATTTTGTTTGTCGAAGGGTTGAGGGAATATGTCAAAATAGTGTGCAAAAGCGGCTATCATGTTACCCTTGAGGCACTTCGAAATCTTGAGGCAATTTTGCCGGCTTCAAAATTTCAGCGTGTTCACAAATCGTACATTGTTTCGCTTGATAAAATTATTGCACTCAGCGGTAATATGCTTGAAATTGATAAATATGAAATCCCGATCGCCCGCAATAAAAAGGAAGAGATTACCAAAATTGTTTTCGGAAACAATTCTATTCTATTCAAGTGAAAAAAAAACTGAATTACGGCCAACAGGTTCATCCTGGTTGTTTTTTTGCAAAATCATCTGAAAAAATTGCATGGCTAATGTTGGAATAGTTGATTTTGTTTACTTTCGGGGCATAAAACAATTTTATGAAAAAAATCTTCAACAAAAAGTTTCTTGACCATAACATCAGCAGTGACTTTGAAGGTGGTTACCGCCTGAAGGCGTTTTCTGATTTACCTGACACTTTCTGTGAAGGCGAAAAATATCTTGATTTGGTGCACACGCCCGAGTACATTCAATCCATTAAGGAATCATGCGCCGCCAACGACTCGATAGCCGAAATCAGGTTAACACCAACAAGTTACGAAGCTGCCTGCCTCGCCGTCGGACTTACCATAAAAGCATCAGAAGACTGTGATTTTGCGGTGGTAAGGCCACCCGGACACCATGCTGCAAAAGATCGGGCTTCAGGATTCTGTCTTTTTAACAACATTGCCATCGCTGCACAAAAGCTGGCAAATGAAGGCAAAAAGGTTTTTATTCTGGATATTGATGGCCACCACGGCGACGGAACTCAGAGGATTTTTTACGAAAGCAAGCAGGTATTTTATTGTTCAATTCATCAGCAAAACATGTTTCCCTACACCGGGACTTTACTCGAATTTGGTAAAGGTCAGGGGATTGGCTACACGCTCAATATTCCCGTTGCTGAAAATTGTGGCGAAAAAGGCTTCCTCAATGCCATTCAAAAATCCATTGACACTGCCAGGAAGTTTGAACCAGACGTCATTGGAATTTCAGCAGGCTTTGATGGCTATCGAAAAGACAAACTACTGGGTTTGAACCTCCCGCTGCATGCATTTTATGAATGCGGTTTCCAGTTAAGTAAATCATTTAAGAACATTTTTGCTGTACTCGAAGGAGGCTATCATGACGATTTGCGCGAATGTGTTGACAATTTTGTTGAAGGAGTGAATAAAGGCGCCCTGCCTACAAAAATTAAATGGAACCCTGAACTATCAATCGGATAACTAATTAAATATTAACACACTATATGTCTTTACCTCTTTTAATTGCTGCCATTTCCACTGTGGTTTTAATGGTTGTGGTAATCCGCACTTATCCTTTGCTAATTACCGTTTTAGCAAAAATTATCTTCGGAAAATTCAGCCTTAGGTACCTGCGTACACACAAAAAATTTTTTGGAACGAGCCCTTATGGTTATTGCATTAAAGATGATTTTATCAATCACATTGCCAGCTTTTTTATGGTTTCAGGCAACAAGCCAAAACTAAAAACCAACCTGCCGGTGCTTTTCGGCGACACCCGTTTTGGCGAGAAATTCGGTAAAATTGTCAAAAACACGCATAAACTTGTCTGCCTGAATGCCACCAATCTTCCTCAGTTTGATCTGAAAATTGCTGGTTACCGCTCCGAAATGTTCGAGAATGAAATGAAAACATATTATTTTTTTGCCAACAACAGGTTTTTCATGGGTGAATACTCGTTCAAATTGCCGGATGATGATAAGATTAAAGAAATTTCAACCATCATACAGAAAAAATACCTCGGCGAGGAAAAGGTGGCCGACGTAGATTTTTTAATTGTACATGAAAATCAGGCTGTATTGTCAGTCGAACACAATGGTTTTCACTTGTCGATAAAATATCTCGATCTGTCGAATGACGTTTTGAGCCACAGTTTGAATTCCTTCTGGGAATCCAAAATTCGCAAAAAGCCTGCCTGAATGGGCTATTGTGAATTTTTGATTGCACTGGTACAAAAAAAAACAGGCTCGGGAGCCTGTTTTTTTTTATTCCTGCAAAAGCTTTGTTCCCTGTTTTACCAGCCTGAAGTCAAGTTCCTCCTTGCCGTCGGAAACATCAACAATTATGGTGTCGCCTTCTCCCAGGTTTGCTTTTATAATTTCTTCAGCCAGAGGGTCTTCAACAAATTTCTGAATTGCCCTTTTCAGTGGTCTTGCACCAAAATTGGCATCCCAGCCTTTTTCCACGATGAAGTCTTTGGCTTTCTCCGAAATTTCGATTTTATAGCCAAGTTCTGTCAGCCGTTTGTACAAATGACTTAACTCAATGTCAATAATTTTGTGGATGTGTTCGCGCTCGAGTGCATCAAAAATGATGATGTCATCGATGCGGTTTAGGAATTCTGGGGCAAAAGTTTTCTTCAGGGCATTTTCGATAACACTTTGTGCGTATTTATTTTTACCTGACGATTTTGCCGTAGTATTGAAACCAATTCCCTGTCCAAAATCTTTCAACTGGCGCGAACCAATATTAGAGGTCATTATAATAATGGTATTCTTAAAATCAACCCTTCGCCCAAGGCTATCGGTAATTTGCCCATCATCGAGCATTTGAAGCAGGATGTGGTAAACATCGGGGTGAGCTTTTTCGATTTCATCAAGCAATACAATCGAGTAGGGTTTTCTTCTTACCTTTTCGGTAAGTTGGCCACCTTCTTCGTAGCCTACATAACCGGGAGGCGCACCTACCAGCCTCGAAACAGAAAATTTCTCCATATATTCGCTCATGTCAATTCTGACAAGCGCATCTTCGGAATCGAATAGGTATCTGGCCAAAACCTTTGCCAGATGGGTTTTACCAACACCCGTAGGCCCCAGGAAAATAAAACTTCCAATAGGTTTGTTCGGGTCTTTTAGTCCGGCACGGTTGCGACGGATCGATTTAACGACTTTGATAATTGCGTCGTCCTGACCAATAACCGAACCTTGCAATTCGGTTTCCATATTGATCAACCGATTGCTTTCGCTTTGAGCGATTCTCTTAACAGGTATGCCTGTCATCATGGCAACAACCTCGGCTACATTTTCGCCGGTAACCATCTCGCGGTTTGTGCGTGCATCCTGTTCCCACTTCTTTTTTTCGTGTTCGAGTTCCTCCTGAAGTTTACGTTCGATATCCCTGAAACGGGCTGCTTCTTCAAATTTCTGGCTGCCAATGGCTTTGGTTTTTTCAGTCTTTACATCATTTATCCGGTTTTCGATCTGAATGATTCGTGAAGGAACATGCATGTTGGTAATATGAACCCTCGATCCGGCCTCGTCCAAAGCATCGATGGCTTTATCGGGAAGGTATCTGTCGCTGATGTATCGGTTGGTGAGGGTTACACAAGATTTTATCGCTTCATCGGTGTATTTGACCAGGTGATGGTCTTCATATTTTTCTTTGATGTTATGTAAAATTTCAACTGTCTCTTCAGGAGTTGTCGGATCGACCAAAATCTTTTGAAAACGGCGTTCAAGTGCACCGTCTTTTTCGATATATTGCCGGTATTCATCCAGCGTTGTGGCGCCAATACATTGAAGTTCGCCTCTCGACAATGCCGGTTTAAACATATTGGAGGCATCAAGCGAACCAGAAGCATTTCCGGCGCCAACAATGGTATGTATTTCGTCGATAAATAAAATGATGTCCGGGTTCTTTTCCAACTCATTCAAAACAGCCTTCATGCGCTCTTCAAATTGTCCGCGGTATTTTGTTCCAGCTACCAGCGAGGCCAGATCGAGTGTGATAATCCGTTTGTTGAATAGTGCACGTGATACTTTCCTCTGAACAATTCGTGAAGCTAATCCTTCAGCAATAGCCGACTTGCCAACACCTGGTTCTCCGATCAGAATAGGGTTGTTTTTTTTGCGACGGCTTAAAATCTGCGCTATTCTCTCTAATTCTTTCTCCCGTCCAACTATCGGATCGAGTCTGCCCTCTTCGGCGGAACGTGTTAAATCCCGGCCAAAATTGTCGAGAACAGGGGTTTTCGATTTTGTTTCAGCTGGCTTTTTTGGTTGTTTTCCAAAACTCTTTCCTTCATCAAAATCGTCGTCCATCGAACTGCCGGGAAATTCATTTTTTGGCGGTTCAGGTTCGTTTTTTTCTTCAGGTTTTGCAGGCTCTCTTTTTGGGTTCATTGCCAGCAATTCATCCTTAACGTTATCATAATCAACGCCATATTTGGCAAAAGTGCGTGTAACTATGTTGTCCTCATCTTTCAAAATAGCCAAAAGGAGATGTTCGGTACCAATTAAATCGTTGTTAAAAATTTTTGCCTCAAGATAGGTGAGTTTTAGTGCCCTTTCGGCTTGTTTGACCAGGGGTAGGTTTTCCGTTTTTTTGGTAATGGGTTTAATGTTGGCAGAAATTGATTTTTCGATACTTTTTTTAAACTCTTTTAAATCAACACCAAGATAATTAAGAATTTGTAATGCTGCACCCTCGCCTTCGCGCAATACTCCCAAAATAAGGTGTTCAACCCCGATATAGTCGTTACCTAATCGCAAGGCTTCTTCTCTGCTAAAGGTTAAAACATCCTTAACCCGTTGTGAAAATTTTGCTTCCATATATTTTTTTCTGATTATCGAATCGTTTGCTCAAATAACGTTCCAAAGATATTTTTAGTTTTATTATCGAAACCATCTGAATACGCATTTTGTCTGTTTGCTTTAATTCAGGGTTTTAAATGGTTTCACTCAATAACAAACGCAGCATATTAATGTTCACGGGCAAAAATAATCTCAAAATTTGTTAGAAACACTACCATGGCCAATTTGTTATGAACACGCCTGTGTTAACAATAAATGAATGATTGGTGAGTAAATCTGATAAATAATTATACCTTTGCAAACATTTCGTAAATTATTTAATTATTTATATTTGAATTAGTTAGTAGATGGAAAACCGAACTGAAGGCGAAAAAATTTTTCAGGTTAATATTGAAAACCAGATGAAATCGGCCTACATCGATTATTCGATGTCGGTTATTGTTTCGCGTGCCTTACCCGATGTGAGGGATGGTTTGAAGCCTGTACACCGGAGGATATTGTTTGGAATGTTGGAATTGGGTGTTTTGTCGAACCGGCCTTACAAGAAATCCGCCAGAATTGTTGGTGAAGTGCTTGGAAAGTACCATCCACACGGCGATACATCGGTTTACGATGCGATGGTCAGGATGGCTCAGGAATGGTCGCTGCGATATCCCTTGGTGGATGGCCAGGGGAATTTTGGTTCCATCGATAACGATAGTCCGGCAGCCATGCGATACACCGAAGCACGACTGAGAAAAATAGCGGAGGAGATGTTAGATGATATTAATAAAGACACCGTCAATTTTCAGTTGAATTTCGATGATTCACTCGAGGAGCCAACGGTTTTACCATCAAAAGTCCCGTGTTTGCTGATCAATGGCGCATCCGGAATTGCAGTCGGAATGGCTACCAACATGGCTCCACATAACCTTGCAGAAGTAATTGACGGGACCATTGCCTATATCAACAACCGTGATATTACCATTGATGAATTGATGAAATACATCAAAGCACCTGATTTCCCAACCGGTGGAATTATTTATGGTTATGATGGCGTAAAAGAAGCCTTTGAAACTGGCAGAGGCAGGATTCTTTTAAGAGGCGAAGCCACAATAGAAAATCAACATGGCCGTGATCAAATCATCGTGACTTCAATTCCTTTTCAGGTGAATAAGTCAGAAATGATTAAAAAGACAGCAGATTTAATCAACGATAAAAAGATTGAAGGAATCACCGACATCAGGGACGAATCAGACCGGAATGGAATTCGCATCGTTTACGACCTTAAGCGAGATAGTGTTACAAACGTGATTCTCAATAAATTGTACCAGCTTACACCTTTGCAAACCTCCTTTAGTGTAAATAATATTGCTTTAGTAAATGGCCGGCCAATGCAGCTTTCGCTAAAGGATATCATCAAATATTTCATCGAGCACAGGCATGTGGTTGTAACCCGGAGAACTGAATTTGAATTAAAAGAAGCTGAAAAAAGGGCACATATCCTGCTGGGACTTTTGGTAGCACTCGATCATCTTGACGAAGTCATTGCACTGATCAGAGGCTCGCAAACACCCGATGAAGCCAGGGAAGGACTTATTTCAAAATTTGAACTTTCCGAAATTCAGGCCAGAGCAATCCTCGACATGAGGCTTCAAAGGCTTACAGGGCTTGAAAGAGATAAAATAAAAAACGAATATGAGGAGTTGCTAAAACTAATTGCCCACCTGAAATTGATTCTCGAAAATGAGTCGATGCGGATGGATATTATTAAAGAAGAACTCTATGAAATCCGTGAGAAATACAAGGACGAAAGGCGGACGACAATTGAATTTTCAGCCAGCGATTTTCGCATCGAAGATACCATTCCCGATGAAGATGTCGTGGTAACAATATCGCATTTAGGATACGTAAAACGAACCCCTCTTACCGAATACCGCGTACAGGGCAGGGGAGGACGTGGCGCAAAAGGAGGGTCGGCACGGGATGCAGATTTTATCGAGTATTTGTATATTGCCTCCAACCACGATTACATGATTTTCTTTACCGAAAAAGGAAAATGTTACTGGCTAAGGGTGTTCGAAATTCCTGAAGGAAGCAGGCTTTCAAAAGGCCGGGCCATTCAGAATCTGATCAACATTGAGCCCGACGATAAGGTGAAGGCCTTTATTAACACCAAAGACCTGAAAGACGAAGAATACATCAACAATAATTTTGTCATTCTTGCTACAAAAAAGGGCATCATCAAAAAAACCTCTCTCGAAGCCTATTCAAGACCCCGGCAAAGCGGGATTAACGCAATAAGTGTACGCGAAAACGATTCGTTGCTCGAAGCCAGATTGACCAATGGTACGAGCGAAATAATCATGGCACTGAAATCGGGGAGGGCCATACGTTTCAACGAACAAACTGTCAGACCGATGGGAAGAAACGCCTCCGGAGTAAAAGGAGTCACCCTTGCACATGAAAATGATGAGGTAATTGGCATGATTTGCCTCGAAAGTTCCGAATACGATGTTCTGGTGGTTTCAGAAAATGGATACGGTAAACGTTCAAAACTTGAGGATTACAGGGTAACAAACAGGGGAGGCAAGGGAGTTAAAACCATCAACATTACCGATAAAACAGGTGACCTGATTGCCATCAAAAATGTTACCGACAACAACGACCTGATGATTATCAACAGGTCTGGGCTAACAATTCGGCTGGCAGTGTCGCAGCTTAGGGTCATGGGACGTGCAACACAGGGAGTAAGGCTGATTAACCTGAGAGATGATGATGCCATTGCCGCAGTGGCGAAGGTAGAAATGGTTGAAGAAGATGCCAAAGACATCCAGTTCGACCAACAGGATGATGGTATTGAAATGATTGACGAATAGACAAAACTTTACAATATTTATTAATAGCAAATTATTAGTAGCTAAAAAATAGTAAATTGTACTTTTGCAGTTTCCAGAAAATTGCAGCATCTGTTATTCTGGTACAACAATTGCAAAAATTTTTATTAACATTACATAAAATCATTCACTAACTATGAAAAAATTTGCAGTATTAATGTTGGTCTTAACCATTGGGCTTGCAATTTATGCCCAGCCATCAAAAGTTGTAAGTACTTTTAATTATTTAAGGTATGATAAACTTGACAAGGCAAAAGAAGCCATTGATGAAGCATGTGAACATCCAAAAACAATGAATGATGCCAAAACATGGTTCTACAGAGGAAATGTGTACCTTTCTATTCAAAAAACTGATAAAGAAGAATTTAAAAATCTTGATCCAAACCCGGTAGAAAAGGCTTTTGAAGCCTACCAAAAAGCCCTCAAACTTGATGAAAAGGGTGAATACACTCAGGAAATAAATGACAGATTAATCATTTGTGCTGAAGAGTTTTATAACAGAGGGGTTGGTTTCTACAATCAACAGGATTATCCGATGGCCACTCAGGCTTTTGTAAAAGCGGCTGTTGTAAATCAGGAACTTGGAAATATTGATAGCCTCTCGTACTTTTATGCTGCACAAAGCGCCTATTTTGGAAATCAAACGGATATTGCCAAAGAGTATTTTGATAAACTGATAGCCATGAGTTTCATGGATGCAAGTATTTACAGGGTGCGTTCAGATATTTACAAAACACAGGCCGATACAGCCATGGCACTTGCAACAATACAAAAAGGACGTAAAGCTTTTCCTGACGATTATAGTCTGATTATTGCCGAAACAAACATTTACCTGGCTGCTAATAAGAAAGATAAAGCCATGGAATTGCTTCAACTGGCAATTACCAAAGACGATACAAATCCAACGTTGTTCTTTGCTGTTGGAACCAATTACGATCAAATGGGAAACTTTGAAGAAGCTGAAAAGAATTACAAGAAAGCCATCGCCATCGACCTGCAGTATTTCGATGCAAACTATAATTTGGGAGCGCTTTATGTAAACAAAGCCATAGAAATCATGGAAAAGGCCAATGCACTTCCGCTAAACGAAGATAAGAAATACACTCAGATGAAAGAGGAAGCCGATAATTTGTTGAAAGTATCCATTCCTTACCTCGAAAAAGCGGATGAATTGCAACCCGGCGATGTTTACACACTCAGAACCCTCAAAGATATCTACACCCGGCTCAGCATGTTGGACAAACTCAAAAGCGTCAACGAAAGGTTAAAAGAATAAAAATATTCACAATGTAGGGTGGGATTTATTTTCCACCCTTTCTTTTTCTGCCTTCTATTTAACATAATATTAATTATAGGACAAAAAATTTAGTCCTTTAATAGTTCCTTGAATTGATCAAACAACTGAATGATTTTTTTGCTTTTTTCGTTTTGCTTTGCTCTGGTTTCTGAATTATGTTCAATGAATTCTTGATAGTTGAAAATCAAATAAGTTAATTTTTCTTCCAAACTTTCCGGCCTGAAATGTTTTACATTGCTTTTCAGGTTGCGAAAAAATAAAAACTGATTTTCATTGATGGCAATATGCCCGAAATTAACATTTAGCTTGTGCCGGGTGCTAAAATCGGGCTTTTTTGCCTTAAACTCCAAAAATGAAAGATTACCTATGTTTAAAAAAAAAGTCTCATAAATTTTCCGCTCTCCGGGTGTCAATAGCCGGATTTTAAAAATATTCCTGCCCTCAATGTTTTTACCATCGAAAACAAAAATTTCATTTTTTGAAAAATCCGCCAATATGTCCCCGGGCTGGTATTTCATTTTATTAAAATGGTAGGTTGTGCGGGTTTTGAATCGGAAAATGTTCTTCTTGCTCTTGTGTCTGCGTCGGCTCTGGTGTTGTTCCTGCTTGATCGGTCGGCTTTGCTCCTAACAATTCAACAAAGTTTACAGTCAAATTCAGCGAAGCAGCAAAACTCCCGTCCTCTTTTTTGTAGGTTTTTACTTCGGGCTGCCCTTCTAAATAAACTTTGGTTCCCTGTTTCAAATATTCGGCAATTGCTGCGCTCTGGTTGCCGTCCTTCCAGTATGTACATTGTACCCAGGTTGTTTTTTCGTGCTCGGTTCCCTGGTCGTCCTTCCAGCGCTTGTTTTCTGCAATGGTGAAATTAATTGCCTTGCGGCCGTTCGTCTCTCGTACTTTGGCGTTCTGCCCTAAATTTCCAATCATTTGAATTTTTAACATAGCTTTTTGTTTTAATTTTTGTGAAATGACTTTTTTACAATATTCGCCATCTGGTTTATTGCCTCGGTCGTGTTTATCGCTGAAATTTTCCGGCGTTGGCGTTTGGCCTGGTGGCTTAAAATTATTTCGTTGTCTTTTTGCGGGTTGTGGTAAATAATAGCCGGGTTGCAAATGAAATATTCAATCTCTGAAATAATTTCTCCGGTTTCGGGGTTAATGCCGTCCTGGAAGTCTTCAATTAAAATATCTGTGCCATCTTCACGGATGTTTAAACTCTTTTCCCCGTGTATGCAACCAAACTTTTTATAAAGCTGTTTTCGATAAATGACGGGTAAAAGTTCCTTCATCAATTCAATATCAAAAGTTTGGTTTCCCTTGTCAAAAGCAAGGGGCGCAAAATGATATTTGATTGTTTCCAGTACGGCTTTCATCATTTCCGGGCTGTTGTACTCTTTTACCCTTACTTTTTGCCCTTGCTGGAGGCTGTAAATTGTCTCTAAATTAATGAGCGTTGTCCCTTGCGGGTTTAGGCTGTCGATAAATGAATCATTAATTAATTTGTTGCTGGCCTTTATTTTTTGCCTGGTTTCATAATTTAACTCCCGGCGTGGGCTGTCGGGGTTTACTGTAAGTTTGTTCCAGCCTTGCAAAATTATCTTGTGAAGGTGGTTGCGGTTCTGGCTGGTGCTCCTGACAAACAAAAGGGCGTGAATGTGAATGTGTAACCCATTGGCCGGGGTCTTGGTGGTTTCAATTCCGTACTCTCCACCGTAACAATATTTTCCAAAATCCGGGTTTTCGTTTCTCAGGTTGTGAAACAAATCTGCAATGGTTTTAAAATAATATTTTTCACCCCTGAAACCATTTAAATAATGTGGAACGGTTAAGGTTAGGTGCATCAAATCAAAATGCAACCTGGTTACAAAATTCCAGCCCGACAATTTGAATTTTTCCTGAAACAATGTTTCCGAAACAATTTTTGTTTTGTCATTTTTCGAACATTGCACCAGTTCACGGTTTAAGGCAAACCATTTAAAATATTTTCGTCTTATGCGTTTTTGCCTGGCATAATTGCAGACAAAACAAACCTTTGAACCACAAAAACAACTTCCGAAATATTTTATCCCTTCCGGGGTTTGGCCATACAAACTGAAATTAGCACACCTGGTTATGTCCTTTTCGAGGTTCAAAAGGTGGCTTTCCTGTTCGGTGGTTAAAATTTCGCTGTCCATGTGCTTTTGCAGTTCTTTTTTTAAATTCAGGTTTTTTCTTTTGAGCGCTGAAATTATGTTTGATCTTTTCCGGTTACTGCTGGTTTTTTTATCCATTTTACCGGCTTTTATTTTCCACGAATAACCCTTTATTAACAAGGAAGGGTTAATCTGGTGAAATATAGTTAATTATGAAATAACCATTTCAGCCATTTTTTGATGGCTGGTTTTTGTTTTCAGTATGCTTTTAATTGTCTCTGAAATGGCTTTGTGTAGCTGGTCGAATTCGTTTCTTGCGTCCTTTGGTAGCTCGTGGCTAATTTCGGCGCTTGGCTGCAAAAAGAAAGTTTTTACAGCATAAATGAATTCGTTGAATTCAACGATTTGAGGCATCTCATTGAAGACTGTTTCTTTGATGTTCTTAGCGATCATAAATTGCTGAACATTAAAGTAATAAACATTGATGTCATTGTTTAAAATAGTGCAGCAATACTTTAAGGCATACTGCAAATGGCGCCTGACTGTTTTTTTAACAGTTTCATAAATTTTTGTATCCTCAATTTCGATAAATGTTTCCTGTGGTGGAAAAAATCCTGCCATGTTAAGGCCTTTCCATTCTGGATATTTAACTATTAACTGGCCTACTTCGGTCTTGAAGAAGTCATACTGAAAAATGATTTCCATAATTTTAATTTTTTTTTGAGTGTTAAGATTTTGTTTTTCTACGTGGGTTTTTTGCTTCGCCTTCCTCCGTTGCCGGTTGTCATTTGTGGAAAAAAAAAGTCATGGAACCGTTAAAGATTCCATGACTCACAAACAAAATGAAAACTAAAATTATATGTAAAGAAAAGAAAGCTTGAAAAAACCGGGGCAATGAAGCAAGTAATTAACCCCGGTAAATGATAACCGTTTAACCATCGGTCGGCTTCGGGTCGGGTCGCTCCCCAGCGTTGCCCGGCCAATATTTTGAGTTTTTGAATCATTGTTTTACCTCCTCAACCAAACTTTCAAAACTAATTTTCTCGCTTTGGAAATGGTCGTTCAGCATGTCCAGAAAATTGAGGCTGGTTAAAAGTTGGTCGTTTTCCCTAAACCATCTGTCGAGTGTCCGTACCGAAATTTTGAAAAATTTCAGAACCTTGTCTTTTAAATGGGGGTCGGCTTTTATCAACCGTATAACATTGTTTTTTAATTTGTACAATTTTTGTTGCATTTTGTCTATTTTTAACTTACTTTTGACAGGGCAAAGTAAATACATTGTTTACTAAAAGTCAAGAAAAAATTTATTTTTTTTCAAAAAAAAAACATTATGGAAGGTAAAGAATTGAATTACAGTATTTTGCAGGTAAATAAAATATTAACTCAAAAAAATATTTCAATTCCTGCAATGGCCAAAAATATCGGAATGAGTAAACAAAATCTTTACCAGCTATTAAAAGGTAATGACATTCATGTTAATACTTTAAAAAAAATAGCTGCTTTTTTGGATGTTCCAATACATGATTTTTTTGAATCAGAACAAAAAGAACATAGGCAAAGCGATAAAACAAAAGTCGTTTTGCAAATAGAACTTGATGAAAATAAAAATCTGAAAATGTCGCTGGGCAAAGATTTAATCGGGCTTATTACCTGAATCGGTAAATGTCCTGTTTGTTTCTTCGCTTGCAAATTATGTCAATGGACCCGTTAATGATGGCAATCACTCCGGCCATGATAGCAACTGACCATGCTGTGTATTGGAAAATTTCTGCTGTTGTGTTTTGCGCCATGTTGATAATTTCGGCGCTGTCGGCTGTTATGGTACCTGCCCCGGCTCCACCAAGTGAAACCAAAGACATTCGGTAAGTGTCGGTAATGAATTGAATTATGCGGGTGAACATGGGTTAATATTCTGCGGTTAATACTGAAAATGTTCCGGCTGTCATTAATACTTCAAGTTCTATAAAAACTCCATTTGAATTAATATCAGTTTCAGTATTAACTACAAATTTAGTTGTATTATCTAAAGCAAGCTCTATTCTCTTAATTTCATTTCCTAAAATTGTGTTTAATATTAACGGATTAATTTGGTCTGTCTCTCCATTATTTTTCATAATAATGAAGATTAAAAATTTTGTTCCAATATTTTTAGGGATGTAAAAATTTAGATTACCTGAATAATCAAATGGAGCGTCCTCTAATATTATGTTTTTCCCTTGATCAATATTAGCGTAAATTTCTAAATTCATTTTTTTATTTTTTAAAATTCTTTCATAAAAACTGATAAACTCCCTCCGGTATGGGTTCCGGTCTTTGAAATTGATATTTTAATAGTGTCGGCAAGAGTAGGGACTTCAATAGAGCCACCTAACAAACCTGATGACGGGCTTAAAAAATTGATCGTTTGCAATGATTGCAATAAAATGCCCTTCCAATAGGAATAAATTCGTACTGCGTATTGTGGGCTGGTGCCTGCCATTATTGTAGGTGTTTTCGATATTATGTAGGCTCTTTTCCCTACTTCCTTTTCAATCGTCCAATTTTGGGCGCCATTAAAAAGGGCGCTATCATAAGCAAGATCTTTAAAAATTGCTTCTCGTTCGCCTGGCTTTTGATAAAATTTTTCTGCTGTTGGCATGGTCTTTTTTTGTTTAACCCTGGCGCCTTATTTCTGTTTGTTTTATTGTTTTAGGTGCCCTGGTTTTATTTTGAATTAGTATTTTTTTTTGTACATTGTTAGGTTCCCTGCGGTAAATGTTGAATCAGCGATAGCCGTAATTAATGCCATTTCTGTTAATTCATTTAATAAATATGCGGCTCCAGCTTTGGCGCTTGTGACTGTACTAAACAAAATGGAACCGCTTTTAACTAAAATTCCCTTGCAATATTCAAAAATATTAATACTAAATCCTGAACCTGTTGAAAAAGCGGCGTCCTGTATTATTGCTAAAATAGCCATATTTTCTCCGGCTTTTTTTGTAACTTGCCATCCGTAAACATTATTCCAATGTCCTGAATTATAAGCATCATCTTCAACAATTACCTCGTTATCCTGTGGGGCAAAAATAGGTAAAGCACTACTTGACGGCGTTTCAGGGCTTGAGTTGTTTTCGCTAAATGGTTCCGGTATTCTTCCCATTTGGTTTACTTTTTAAATGTTTTGAAAATAAAAAGGATTGTTGCAAGGATTAATAAACCTGCAATGATAAAATTTATCTTCTTCATAATTTTTTTTTTTTCGTCCAGCTTTTTTAAGTCGTTTTGGTTAATAATCGATTTTAATTTTTTGCTGTATTCCGGATCGGTGGCATAACCTGCGGCTTGTAATGCGTCTGCCTGTTCTTCCGGGCTGGTGGCTGTTAGAACTGCCTTGTAACGTGGATTGTCAAATAAAAATTGACTGTGGTCTTTAATGCTGTCGGCTGTGTCCTGGTATGCCCTGAAACCTGCCGTTATTGTTTCGGCTTTCCCTTTGATTACTTCCCCGGTTTCGGCTGAAATGGCGTTGCCCTTCCAATAGTCTGACGGCTTGCCATTTGCTTTAATTCCAAAAAGATTGTTTCCAACAATATGTTGGCCTGCTCCGGTCTCTAAAATTGCCTGGGCGGCCTTTACGCTCGGAAAAATTGGCGTGTTAACCGTTGCATCAACAAAAGCCTTTCCGTATTGTCGCAAAAAATCTTTTATTGTACTCATATTTTTTTCACCAAATGAAAACTGAGGGCACCAGCTATTAATACAATAATCAACCCTACAACCAGCTTTATTAAACTCGCTGTCTGTATTGAAACCTCAAAACCTGCCGTTGCAAAAGGTTTTTGTTCCATTATTTTGTTATTGCTTTAAACCAAAACTCATCTAAATGTGGAAATGGTTTACCGGGGTTGTAAAACTTGGTCATTGCGTCTAACGTTGCCTGGCCTAAAATTCCATCGGCTATAACTCCGGCGTTGTGTTTTGCGTTCAGGGCGTTTTGTACCGCTTTTACCTCGCTGCGGGTTTCTCCTTTTTTGATCGGAAATTTAGCGGGCTGGGCGCTTCCTGGTTCGGTTGTGGTTTCTCTTTTTTTCCAATAGAGGAAATAAAAAGCGGCTCCGGCGGCAATGGCTGCCAATGATAGCCAAATGATCATTTTCTTGTTTTTCATGTATTAAAATTTAAAATTAATTCCTTTATCTGCCAAAATTTTGTTTATAGTATCAATTTCGCCCTGGCTGCATTCGTCGGCAATCCATGCGGGCAAACCGTCATAAAAATTATATGATTTGCGTTTTCCAAAGGCTACAATTAACGCCATTAAATCACTCTCGGTTTGTAAAGCTTTGAAAACTTCATAAATCTGCTTTTCATCAGTGCCGAATCCCCGCATAGCGATAAACAATTTATCGGCGGCGGCTCCCAGGGCTGCGGGTGTTAAGGTTACCTTTTTAGGCTCTATCATTTTTTTTGCTTCGTCCGTTAATGGTTCGGCGGTGCTGGCTTTTTTGCGGGCAATATTTTTGCTTACGAAAAATAACAACACCGCAAATATTAACACTGCTATAAAAATAATGATTGGGATCATTATTTCTTTGTCAATCTTTACCCCTGTAACGTTTCCCATTTTTTTTACTTGTCTTTAATGATACTTTTCAACATTCCGGTTTTTTTCCCGGCGAAGTATGCTACCGCTAAAATTGCAACGGCAACAAAAACAATAATCCAAATTTTTTTCATAATGCTATTTCTTTAAAAACATTAATGCGATTCCAATAACTACGGCAACGGCAACCACAATAAGCATGATTTTCTGGGGCTGGTCTTTCAATGCCTGGGCGTTCAAATATGTATTTGACTGTATTGCTTTGGCCTGTGCTTTATTTACTTGCCGGGTCCCTTTTCCAATACCTGAACCAATGTTTCCAACGGCTCCAAACAAACCTGCTAAAAATCCACCTGAATTTTGACTTTGCTCTGCCATTACTTTACTACTTTTTTTGGTTTCAAAACAAAAAAGAAAACAAATACCGCAATTCCTAAAATGATAAAGGGCAAATAATTTGCTCGAGGGGCGTACGGGTTGAAACCCAGTTTCCCGGCTTCGGCTTTACCGCCTGCCCGCTGTTCGGCTAAAATTTCCTCGGTGGATTTTTTGGCCTTGTATTTTTTTTTCAGGTTAATGCCTAAAAATTCGCTCTCATTCATTATTTTTTCTTTTTGAAAATCAAAATCACAACTGCAATTACTGCCAAAAGTCCGGCGGCTATGTAAATTTGTGTGTTGCTCTTCTTTTGCTCGGCTGTCTGAACTCTTCCCTCTAAAACTTGCTCCTTTTCATAGGTTGCGTTTTTTGCCTTTGCCTTTTCTTCGTTCAACTGCTCGGTTAATTTCTTTTCGTTTTCCGCTGCCTGCTTTTTCAATTTCCTACGGCCAAAGAGATCGCTAAATTCATCCCCTGAAATATTCATGCTTGCTGCGTACATTGTTTTAGGGGTTACTGGCTCTTTTGCTTTGCCGGTGTTGTATCTGTCAAAAATTAATGCTCTTTTCATTTGTTCCTCTGCTCTTATTCGGTGTCCTGGTTTGTCAAATGGTAAAATTCTGGTTAGTGCTTTTACACTTTCGCTTAATGGGTAACCCATATCAGCATAATTATTAAAGGCATATTCATCGGCCAAAAGCTCATTTTTTGTGTTGAGTGTTGCGTGGCCGGCTTCATGGAGTAAAATAAACATTCTGTGCGCCTTTGGTAGCTTTCGCCATCGCTCCCGGTTTATGAACATTTCACCAGTTTCACGATTTACCCTGGCGGGGGTGTTGCCGCCTATGTCGTCAACCTCTGTTATTTTTGTTATTGCTGTTTCCATCTAAAAAGGGCATTCGTTGCTGGTTGGTATAAATTCATAATCTTCTAAAATGGCTTTTTCTGCCTTTGTTTCCTGGTGCCCGGCATATTTTTGGGCGTTGTCTCGTGGCTGGTGCTTTAAAATTAACGCCTTTTCGAGTTTGGCGGCTTGTGCTGGTGTGCAATAAATTATCCTTACTGTGTATTTGTTACGGGTCTTTCCTTTGTAACTAATTACTTCCTGGGTGCTGTGGTTCCATCTCTGGAAATGTCTGTAAAGTGTTTTGTAAAGGTTGTATGCGCTGTAACCAACATAAACAAGTTTTCCGTTTTCCTTAATCAAATAACAACCTGACTTTTTCCGGGTTTCGGGAAATGTCGTTTGGCCATTGCTTTTGTAGGGTTGGAAAAACTTGAATTTTTTCATGTGGTTTTATTGTTTTACAACCTTTGGGTTACTTTTTGGGCGAAATTTCCTTGTAGCTTTGGCATACGCTTTGGCTTCGGCTTCACTTTTAAAAAGTACCTTTTCTGTTAAAACTCTTTTCCCGTTAATGGTTGCTTTTACTCTAAATTCCATTTTATTTTAACTTTTTTGCGGCCTCTTTTACACAAGTTATCCATTTTTTACCCTTGCTTTTTGCCCTGATTTGCTTTGCAAGTTTCATAATCTGGCGGCCTCTGGCAGCTATGTTTTTTTGTGCCATTATTTTTTCCTCAAAATCAAAACAATGATCAAAAGTACTGCTACTGCAATGCCGCCATAAATCAACAGCTGGTTGTTTTTGGCCGCTGGTGGTGCCGGGTTTAATTGTGCGGCTGGTAGTTGCGGGGTGGCGTTTTGGCCGCCCTGCGCTTTATTAAGTACGTCCATTGTGTTGCTGGCTGTGCTTAATATGTTATTCATCAGGGTAAAAAACTTCCCTTTTTCGGCTTCGTCTGTTCCTGTTGCATTGCTAAAAGCAATTTGATCATACAAATCGTTGACAAATGGTTTTTTGTATTTGATCATCGCTAAAAACAAATTTTGTCCGGTCGGGGGCGCTTTTATCCCGTATCGCTGGAATAAAGCACCAACCCCGGCAGGGTTGGTGCTTGCTATTTTCCTGCTTACTTCAATGGCTGTTTGCGTTGCATTCATTGGTTTTGGCTGGAAATTAACCTAAAAATTTACTTCCTCCGGCGGCTTTTACTGCTGCCCTGGTACCGGCTCCCATTGTTGGGCGTGCGTAACTGCTTGCGGCTCTTACAACCTTCTTTTCAAGTGCTTTTGCGGTGTTCAGATTTGCACCACAGAAAAATGTTATGCTTATTGTACTGTCGGCTGTATCGGCGGCAATGTTTAACTCAATTTGCGTTTGGTTTGACAAAATCAACCCGGGTGTGTCAAATGTAACGGTTCCGGTCTGGTAACTATCCTGGTTAATGTAGGCATGGGGGTACAAGTATTTTTCATCGAGGGTTCGGAATGGGCTTTGATGTCTGATGACAATAGCTTCGGCCATCTGTTTACTGTTTGATGCTGCCAACCTGATAGCATAACACTGAATCGGGTTTTGTGCAATCCATGCATATAATAAATCGAGGTCTGACATTGGTACACAACTTGAACAAACTAATTTATTAGCTGTTCCGGAGGTGTATTTGTTCAAAAGTCCACTTGATAAAAGCATACCATTTGCACTGCTGCCGGTATACCATTTAATGCCGGGCAAAAGATAAATTTTGCCATCGGTGGTGGTGGCTGTGTTCTTCAGGTTTAAGACAAAAATTTTGTCTGCTGTAAGGCTGGCAAAGTCCTGGCCGCCCCCAAAATCAACAAAATCATCTCCGTAACCTGTGTAATCTTCATCTTCAAAACTTGAAAACTTATCATCTTCAAAGCTTGATAAATTACGCTCTGCGTATTGTTCCAATTGTTGTAAAGTCATTTTAATAAAAATTTGATTGTTTTTTTTGTGTTTATTTCCCGAACTTTTTGAGGCGGTATTGGGTGACGCCTTCCCCGGTAACATTGCCGGACTTGTCTTTAATAACGATTGTTTGTTCAACGATTTTGGAAAAAACAAAAGTTACAATGATCATTACTATTAAAGTTGTGAGCAAATATTTAACTGAAATTTTGCTTCCATCAACTGGCACCGTGTTTAACATTGCTTTTGAAAAAATTTGTTAGTAAATAATTACATTTTTGAAAAAACAAATGTAGTCTGGCTACGTCGGTAAACTGGCCGAATTTACCTGCATTTACCTACATTTACCTTCATTTAGCTGCATTTACCTGAATTTACCTCAAATTTTAACAGTTTTCTGTAAACTTGTAAACAAAAAAAAGCCCGAAAAAATGAATTTCCGGGCTTCTATTAACCATAAAATAAAACAAAAAGCAAAATTAAGGTTCCCCTAAAATTTCAAAAATCGTTTTAACCTGTGAGGGTGAAAAATAATATCCTTTCCGGGTTCCTATTTTAAAATTATGAATTGTTAACCAGCTTTTAAATGTTTTCTGATTGACTGAATAACAGGCGGCCAATTGTTTTAAACTCATCGCCTTAATGGTTGGGTTTGTTTTCATTTTGTCCCCTGGCCATTAATTCTACAATGTACATTGTTTTTGCGTCGATTTCAACTTTTAAATGCCATATCTTTTCACGAATTACCGTATTAAGGTATGGGCAAAAAAAAGTAATTGCGGCCATCTGCTTTAATAATCTCAGCTTTTTACGAAGTATCGTTAACAATTCTTCATAAACTTTGATACGGGCGGCCATATCTATTTTAATCTCGCCTAAATTTTTACCTGGTTTTTGCATATTCTTTATTTTTCTCCTTGTTAAAAATGTTTTCCCATAAACTATTAAAGTGCTTAACATTTAATGAAGTATCAAGCCAACAATCAATTTTTGCGTTCCAAACATCCTCCCAAAATTGGCTATCTGTTCCGGCTTCATCTTTTAGTTTGTTATGAAAACTGACCTTTTGCAAAACTGACTTATGAATTAAAAAGCAACCCAAACCGGGGTTTGGCATTTTTTGAGGGTGGCCGTTAACCCTGGCGAAGTCCTTAAAAAAAGTGTCTGGCTGGTCGCTGGTGACGTTGTCGATGTACATTAAATCGGATGTTAGTAGACTGTCGTGGCCGTGTGCCCTGGTGAAATACGTGGCGCCAATGGCTTGTTTTCGGTGGCAAAGTAAATATTCAATGATGTTCACCGGCGGAAAAATATCACATTCGAGCGAAAACCAAAAATCATAATTGTTTTTCAAAAAATGTTCCCTAAAAATAATGTAACAATTTGCCATCACTTGTAAAAGGCTTTCCCCTGGCTTTCGGTGAACGTGAATGCAATTAAAGCCTTCTGCCGCTATTCTTTGGGCGTATAGTGTATTATTGCTGTTATCAATTAAAAGTATGTCCAGCGGCTTAAAAGTTAGCTTTTTTATGTGCTTTAACCAGTCCCACAAAATATAGTCTTTGTAGTTGCTGACCGGGCAAAAGAGTAATATTTTAGGCTGTTTCATGTCGTTTTGCGGATTAAAATTCCGAGGCCAAAATTATAGGGATAATTGTAAAAATCCATGTCGTATTTTTCGGCCAAATCTGAAACCGCTCTTTTTACTTCCTGGTAGCTTTCGGTATCGTGAAAAATAATAATATTACCGTGATGCACTGCCCAGGCGCCACAATCAAAAGTTTCTTTGTATGTGTGTACTATGTCAATGTGTATTAAATCAAAATTTCGGGTTTCTTTTTTAATGAATTCCCGAAAATCAGATTTTATTAATTGAATGTTTTTGTAGTCGGACAATAAAAAGCGAGTAAATTCTAAATGATCATTTTTTTTGCCGCTATGTTCATCGCCTTCGAATGTATCAACGCCTATCACATTATCAAAATAAAATGCCAGGCATGAAGTTGAAAAACCATATTCTACGCCGAATTCAAGGGCTGTTTTTTCTTTTATTCCAAACCTTTTGATAATTGATTTAATAATAGTTTCGAGGCCTTTCCATGCGCTGTTAATTGCTAAAACTTCGGGCGTCTCATAAAAAAGCGGGTGGTATTGTTTTGGATTTATCATTTTAATAAATTTTTACGGTTGCTTTTTCATAAGGGTTTTGACTTTCCATTACCTTTTTGTAGGCTGTTTGGACATCGTCAAAAGCAACAATTTCGTTTTTTCTGTACTCTGGATTGTCTGTTTTGAAAATTGTAATGGTGTCCAATAGCCTGAACATTTCGGGAGGCACATAAGAAAAACCATGAAACAAAAACACCAAGTCAAGGTTTTTCTGCTTGCTGTCAATAATAAAAGTTCTCACTTCTTCTGGAAGTTGTCGCCGAACATATTTAGAGGCGTCCTCAAAAATGATCATGCCGTTTTTAACCTGGCCGGAAATAATCTGAAATATTTCTTTTGTGTTGCTTCCAAAAATTCTATATGTGGCTGGCTGGTTCCATCGGCGTAACAAATCAGGGTTTATTGTAGAAATTTCCCTGTATGCCGGATGATCTATTGTGTCAACAATTAATATTTTTTGCAGCGGGTGTTTTTTCCTGTACTCTGCAATCAACTGTTTTGCAAAATAAGTTTTCCCGCTTCCCCGGCGTCCCAAAATAGCAATTACCTGGTTTAATCTCATGTTAATCGAACTTCATGAATAAAGGCATTAAACGGGGTACAATAACCTGGCCGGCGGCAATCATCAATAAAATTTCCGGGCCCGAGGTCATTTTATGTTTTTTCAAAAATGCTCCAAGTGGCGGTTGCAAAAGTTCTATCTCTGAATCGGTGAAGGGCACCCCTTCAACCAAATTTCTATAAAGCTCGAGGCGTTTTAAAATTGGTGCTTCATCTGGCGAAATGTCCGGGTTTTTGGTGGCTTCTACTTTTGCCTTGATCGCTTCCATTTTCCCCAACAATTCTCCAGGAAATATTTTTTTCCTGTACATTGCCGGCAAAAATAACTGTCCGGTGTTGTCAATGAATGCGATGTATAGTTTTGCCTGTTCTTCAAAACTTAAAATTGGTTCTTGCTCTGGCTCCGGCTCCGGGCTTGGTGAAAAAGCTGGTTCCGGCTCTGGTGAAAAATTGTTTTGATCTATATTTTTAGGCTCAAAACTTTCCTGGGTTTCCTGCTCTGTTTTGGCTTCTGTCTCCTCGCCCAAAATTTTAAAAAGGTCGTTTTCCGGTTCAGTCTTCATAATCTGTTTTTTTTATGATGGTTAACACTTCGTTAACCATCGGCGTTAATGTTTCTTGTTTTGCCTGTATTTTTCGAATAATGCCGGGCACCTGTACAATGAAAAAATTAATGTTTGAACCTGCAAATAAATTCTGCAGGTCAATTATTGAATTTATCTCTAAAAATGCCCGGCTTATTGTTTTCAGGTCTTCAAAGTATTCCCTGGCTTTCTCCTGGCTAATTTCCATTTTTCACCATTTTTAAAAATTCCTGGTCGCTTTCGTCGATTTTCCACATGTTGATTTTTGGATGGTGCAAAGTTTTCAGAAATGCGCCAAAAAGTTGAAAATAGTTCTCCGCCAAATTATCCCGCTTTGCAATTGTAAGATAGTCGGCGAATTGTTGTTTTATCGCTCTCCATTCCTTCAACTCGTCCAAAAGCTGGTTTATTTGCTCCTGTGCTGCCGGATCTGTTACGGGTTTCTCAACTATTTGTTTGCGGCTTAATGCTTTTTCGGCAAGGTGCAAAATGGCGCTCCGGGCGTTGAGTTGTTTTGATACTTCGCCAAAAAGTAATTCGGCATTTGAATTTAAGAAGTCTAAATCATCGGGCGTAAATCTTGCGCTTATTACGCTCTGAAATTGAAAACTGTTTTCTGTGTTCATATTATGTTAATGATTAGTTAATGTTCTGAAATGTCTGTTATAAAGCATATTATTAATTATAGGACATTTGACAACAGTGAAAAATACAATTTTGCCAAAGAAATTTTTCTGAAAAATGAGGAGTAAATCCTTTTGGATATCTTGATGCAAGTTCATTTAAAAAATTGTACATCAATAAAATATGCTACTTCTGTAGTATAACCCTTATCCATGAAAGGATTTGATAAGGCATTCCTTTCCTTCTAAACAGTAAACTGCCTGAACATCGTTGCCCGGTTTCTTAAACAAGGTCTGTGTTTTTGCACGCCAACAAAAAAGCCCACAAAAATGTGGGCTTTAATGCTTTATTGAAATCACAATTTTATTGAATCACAAATTTTGTAATTATCTGATTTTGATTTACCTGATCGGTCATTTTACAGAAATAAATTCCAGGAATCATGTTTTTACAATTGAGTTTAATTTCTTTTTGTCCGAAGTAATCCATTCTTTTTGTTTCGATTCCATGGAAATTGTAAATGCAAATTTCTCCCTTTACGATTTCCTGCGTGAAATTAAACTTCAAAGTGGCGGTTTCTTTCACCGGATTAGGAAAAATTTCAAGGCTGATGGCCGGCCTTACATAATTGTTCTCGGCAACCGATACCATCTGGCTGTTCATGGCGCCTGGGGTTCCATGCTCTGGTGAGGCCATCCAGTTTTCGGCCAAAGAATTGTCGAGGTAAGGATTAATCAATTCGAGGGTTGGTCCATTTCCATCAGGCTCATCTGGCCAGGGAAAATTGTCGTCGTAAAGAACGGTATCGATTAGAGCCTGCGTTTCGTCGTAGAGACGGATGAGTTCACCAGCACCATCGAGACCGAAATCCATATTTCCAACGATGTTGGTCACAGTTGGAAACAATTGTTTGAAATCGGTTGTATCGCGGCATAGCACGATGTAATCGTGTGTAGGCAAAATGGTGTTTGCCGGGAAGGTGAAAATGTGTTCATCGTCTGAATCTTTAAAAATCCAACCAGAAATGTCGAGGTCGTATTCGTGCGGATTATAAAACTCAACCCAGTCACCTGGGTCAAAATCAGGATGTGAATTATAATTAATCTCATTGATAACCAATGAATCGGAGAATATTTTTTCTTTAAAATGTGCTGTAATATCGGCTGCTGATGTCAGGTTTATGGTGACATTTTCCACGGTATCGTTAGGAAAAACAGCATGATTTGTTACTTCCCAATAATCAAATTCATAATTGATGTCGGCTGCGATGGCCTGGAGTTTTAGATCGACTCCACCGAAATATACTCCTGACCATTGGTTCTGGCTCAATAACAACGAGTTAAGCTGTACATTTCCTGCTTGTGCGGGTTCGGCTTTTACGACTACCTCATAAGGGCCTGTAAGATCGTAACAATTAATGAGTCCCTGCGGAATCACACCATATCTGATATTGATAAAATTCCTTATTTTGTTAACATTGCTTTGCCATTCATCAACACTTCCGCCCCAGCGCTGGCAATGCTGCTGCATTTCGGGAAGCATACCGGCTTCAATGGAATCGAGATAGCCGATCATCTTTTCTGGTCGGAATGCCGTATTGTAAAGATCAACATAGCGGTTGATGTAATATTGGTTAAACTCGGCATTGGCTCTCAGTTTATTAAGAACAACAATATGCTCTTCAGGGTCATTCCAGAGGCCTTCGGGAAAACAGGGTGAAACGTAGGGGTTTTGCCCTGGAATACCGGTATAGTTGATGTAATGTCCAAATGTTGCATCTTCGTCCCACAAAACGTAACCCCAACGGAGGTGCCCACCCTCAGGATTTGTTCCTCTCCACCAGCCAACATTCCAGTTAATCCAGTCGGAACAAACCACAAATGAATTGATAAGAATGTAATCAACAAGGCTGGTGTAATCGTATTTTGACTTTACATAGGCAAAGTTTTCAGGATCAGCCATGTTGTTGTTTTTGATGAAGCTGTGTAGAGTATTCCAGTCATTCCAGGCCGCCTGGCCACCATATTCAGCCCAACTCGAACCCCACAGCATCAGGTAGTAAAGATGATACTTGTCCTGACCATAATAATAATCGGTAAAGTCGTGATCGTTTACTTTTTCGCGATAGCCATAAACACCCCAAAACTGGCCATTTACATACAAAACACCTTTTTCTCCTTTACGCACATCAAGGTGTAAACCATTCTTTTGCGACCAGTTTTGTACAAAAAAATCACGAAGTAATGCGCTGGTATCAATACCCGGGTAATTATCATCACCGGCTGCCCGAAGAATTACTCTCTGAAACTCATCACGGTCGGTCAGGGGGATAATTTGTTCCCTGATGGCATAATTGTACCCACATTCATCACGGGTAATGTAGTCGATACTTCGTTGCGGGTGAACCCATGAGTCCTGGCCATGTTCGTTAAATTCTCCATACCCAAAGGTTGTTCGTACACCCTCTTTATTAAAATACTCAAAAGTTCCAAAAGGCCTGAGCGATTGATTGCCATTCAGCAGATCGTCAAGCTGCGCAGCAGATGCGGAAATAACCGACAAGGTGTGTTCTTCATTAATAAAATAGGTGTTGAATTCAATAAGGCCAGGCAAAATTTGGGTATTTGTGCTGAAAGTACGTGCATTGACAATGGTTGTATTCGAAATGTTAACAGGATTAACATAGGTTGGAGATGATGTTGTTGGTTCGCTGCCATCTATCGTGTAACGGATGACCGATTCGGGCTCATTCGTAAATATGACCACGGTAATAGGCGAATCATAAAAACCTGCTGTCATGGTCATTTGTGGTTTTTCGGTATAACGCAGGTAACTGGTTGCATTGTTGTTGGTAGCGTTTGGTGTTGGCTGGGTAAATATTCCCCAGTTTGAACCACCATTTGTCATCCTGCCTCTTGAATGTCCCTTTTGCGTAATTTCGAGTTGCAATGCATCGAGTACAAGACCAAATGCGTCTGACAAAACGATACTTTCGGTGTTGTCTTTGGTTTGAGAGAGTTTGAAACTTGTGTGATAGTGCGAGCCCGAAACCTCATTTCTGCCCGATGCCCAGACTCTGACAAATCCATGTCCCTGAATGGTTGATCCTTCCGGAAATTGCCATTTGGTAGGTTCGTCAGGGTCGTCGCTTAAAAAGTATCCACCAATATCGGTAATTGCAGTACCAACATTGTACAATTCAATCCAGTCTTCATAATTTCCATAATTATCAACCACAGTTGACAGGTTAGACACTGAATATTCGTTGATGACGATTTGTGAATAAAGGTTTACAGTCGTGAAAATTGTTAGCGTGAACAGGATTGCAATGACAGTGAGTAGCCTTTTCATAGTAATTTTAGTTTTTGTATTTGTGATAGAAAAAATTCAGCCCCTAAAATTAGGATTTTATGTTACAGCAAGAGGGTAAATCTGAAATTATCATAAAAAAAAAGCAGGGTCACTTTACTTCAGGTAAAAAAAAAGCTCCGTTGTAACGGAGCTTTCAATGGATTTTACTATACTTTCTAACTATATCAGTTTTACATCTACAGCATTCAATCCTTTTTTACCCTGACGAAGTTCAAATGTTACTGCATCATCTTCGTGAATCCTGTCGATTAGGCCGGAAACATGAACGAAATACTCTTCATCAGTTTTTGCATCTTTAATAAATCCGAAACCTTTGGACTCGTTAAAGAATTTTACTTTACCTTCTTTCATAAAAAATTATTGTATTATTAATATTAAGTGCCGGCAAAGGTAACCATTAATTTGAATTCAATGCCTTATTGGAAATTATTAACATTCTTTTCGGTTTTGAACTGAAAAACCTGATTGGCTGATCTGAAAGCAAGAAGTGAAAGTATTGGCATGGTTTCGAATGGAAATTTTTGAGGCATACGTGTAAAGTTAATAAGTAAAAAGAATAGCAGTAAAAGGAAAATGACAAGATAAACCCGTGTCAACTTATTTTGCCTGGCGCAAATCGACCACACAACCAATAAGTTAAATGGATTTGCCCAAAGCATGTTGAGGTTGAATTTCAAAGAAATGTGCCCACTCCACAACCACAGGCTCAGATAAACCAATCCGATCGCGGCGGATATTCCGAAAATCATTTGATCGATCCTGTTTGAAAACTTTAATGGAGTGTTTATCCAGAAAACTTCGGCGACAAACAGCACCAGCAAAATCCAGCACACAACCATGGGTGTAATGAAAGAAACAACAGTGGCAGGATTAGTTGCCGATAGAAAAACCACCTCAGGCGCACCTGTAATTTCCAGAAACTGAAGTTCGTTCATAAAAACCTGTGGCAGATACATACTTTCGAACCTGGTTATTTCTTTGTCGGTGAATGGACCGGCCAACAGATTTACAATAACCGAAAACCAGGGACGTCCTTCAAGACAGGGTTTTAAGGTTTGTCGCCATGTTTTTCCAGAAGGTTTTTGCACTGAATCCAACACGGAGATGTTTTGTATCTGGCTGAATAATAAATCCCTCACCCTGGTGGTGCAATTGTTATTAAAAAAGTTGTAATGGTAAAATCTGTTTTCAGTAAGAATCAGATGTTGCAGAGAATCGTGTATTTTGCATACTATAGTGTCGGGAATTCTGATTTGCTGCAACCAAATTGTGCGATTTTCGGACTGGTATTTTTGCACAAAATTCAGGTATGTTGTTTCTGAAAGGTAATAATTGGCTTTCCCTCTGAAAAATTTCAGGTAAAAATTTGGCTCACCGGGATTAAAAGTACCAAAGTTAAAGACCAAATCGACACCTTCATGTGGATTGCAATACCTGAGGGCGGTATGGCCGAATGACGCAGATAACCTGTTGGAGGTGCCGCAGGTAATCAAATACATGGATGGTGCAACGGTGTCATTGGCAACAACAGCATTGCCTGCAACCAGTAAGAAACATGAAATGATAAGTATTTTCAAGATTTTTTTCAAAATAGGTTATCGTTGATAAAATATCAGCCTCTCTCCCACCCTGCTGTTATTCTGAAAAGAGATAAACAATTGAAAACAAGTATTTTATCTGAAAACTTCAGCATAATTATCTCAGCATCTGCATGAAATTCATTTACGGACATCTTGTGGCTTTATTTCACCTGATATTTGTAAGCCAGCAATAACCTTTTTTTTTGCAGCCAAATCCTGTTGGCAACGGGCAGATTTTTGTGTTGTTCCGCCAAGCTTTTTAGTGTTCTTAAGTAAATATCAATAAGATGACCCCGAAGGCCTTGATTTATTTATTTTTTGGGCTGAGATTCAAATTTACTTAAAGCTTTAAGTAACTGCTTTCTGCTCACGGGTTTCGAAAGGTAATCATCGCAGCCAGCCTCTCTGGCTTTTCGTTCATCGCCACTCATGGCATATGCGGTAAGGGCAATAATTGGCAACTCGGGTCTGAATGTTTTTATTACCCTTGTGGCTTCAAAGCCATCCATTACCGGCATTTTTAAATCCATAAGCACTTTGGTAATTTTAGGATTGTTTTTGCATATTTCAACGGCCTCGGCGCCATCTTCGGCTACAAAAACCTGCGAAGAAAGTTCTTTGACCATTTTTTCTATCAAAAACCTGTTTGCAAAATCATCTTCAACAATTAAAATCATTTCCTGTTTATCCTCCTCGACTTCAGTTTCAACAATTTCTTTAACAGAATGACCAGGGATATATTGTTTTTGTTTTAATGGTAAAGTAGCATAAAATACTGAACCTGATCCTTTTTGCGATTCAAAATGAATGTAACCCTGTAATAATGAAAGTAATCCTTTTACAATGCTCAATCCCAAACCACTTCCTTCATGCGATCGGGTAAGCGAGCTGTTTTCCTGCTCAAAGGGGTTGAAGATAATATCTTTGGAATCATCGTCAATACCAATTCCTGAGTCTTTTACAAAAATCTCCAATTCATTGTCTTTCAAACTCCAGCCAAATCTTATAAATCCGGTTGAAGTAAATTTAAAGGCATTATCGAGCAGGTGCGAAACTATTTTCCTAAGAAATTCGGCATCGGTTTCTATTACAACATTTTGATGGTTTGAAGGAACCTGATATTCGAAGCTGAGATTTTTTGTTTGACACAATTCAAGATATTTATCTTTGAATTCTTCAAATAAATCGTGAACGGGCATTGGTGAAATTTTCATTTCCATATTACCCGAGGCAATGAGGGAAATATCCATGTAATCCGTAATGGTATTTATCAGTCGGTCGCAGGAAGTCTGCAACAGCGGCTTGTAAAACTCTTTTTCGTCGTTGTCAATGGTTTGGTCTGACATGATTTCGGCAAAACCCAGAATTCCATTTAAAGGCGTACGTACTTCGTGAGAAATATTTTGCATAAAAGCAGCTTTTAGCCGGTTGCCTGCTTCGGCTTTATCCCTTGCAACCATCAATTCTTCGTTCAGTTTTTCCAATCTCGAGGTTCTCTCCTTTACCTTGGCTTCGAGCATAACGTTTTGATCCTGTATTTGCTGGAAAAGACTTTTCGTGTAGAGCAGGTTTTTGATGCGCAGCGAAACCTCAGTAAGATCGAAGGGTTTGGTGATAAAATCGCTGGCCCCGGCCAATAATGCATTTTTTCTGGCTTCAAGCGAAATATCAGCCGTAAGTACAATTATGGGCTGAAAATAATTTTCAGGAAGGATGATTTTCAATTCTTCCATCACCTCAAAGCCATTGATGTTTGGCATCATCAGATCGAGAAGAATCAGGTCGTAAAATTTTTGACGGCACCATACAAGGGCTGTTTCTGGTGATGTTGTATGTTCGATGTTCTCATATCCAATCATTTCCAGCAATTCGACAAGTATTTCGATGTTCGATTGCTGATCGTCGACTATCAGAATGCTAACCTTATCGTTTGGGGAATTTATCATGGTCTTCCAAATGATTTTTATTTGTTATTCCAAAAGTAATTATTTTGATAATGGTGCTTCAATAATTCTCAAAATTAGCTGCTGTTTAATGGTTTTGACAATACGCAAAAGCTTTGGCCATGGGCAACTTTAATTGGGTATTCACTGTTGTGAACTTGTCCGAACTTTCCAGAATTTTACCTCCTGAGATAGTTCAAAACCTTTTATATGGTTTCAGACGATCATAAAGCATTCTGATTCATGATGTTTTTTGATTTCGTTTAACAATTAGTCATTATTTATCTGTTTTTACTCCCTTAAATCCTTGTGTTTTTGCTTTTCATAATGTTGTCAACAATTTCAAGAAATGCAATAACATCAATGGGTTTGGTGAGATATTCAAAGGCGCCGGCTTTAAGCAGGTTCGATACCTTTCGGGGCATAGCATCGGCACTCAAAACAACCACAGGAATTTTGCTGGTATGATCATTTGCTTTTAGTTCCTGCAACACTTTATCGCCTGGCAAACCAGGCAGGTTGATGTCGAGTAGAATTAAATCGGGGTTATAGTTTTGAGCGTATTCAGGCGTCTGAATGCCATAAGCCACTGTAATCAGGCTGTAGCCTGGCCGCTGCTCCGAAAGCAGGTGTGCAACCAGTTCAACATTAGAAGGATTGTCTTCAACATAAAGTATTGTACCCTTTTGTGATAGTAAACTTGATTTATCCGGCAACAAATCAACTGATTGCATTGTCTGTTGAACCGGCCCTTCGATTGCCGGCAAATCGACGGTGAACGTAGTGCCCTGGCCTAATTGGCTTTTAACATCGATGATACCACCCAAAACTTCTACGATTTTTTTTACAACGGTTAACCCAAGACCTGTCCCTTCCACCATTAATTTGTCAGCGCCGATACGCTCAAAGGGTGTAAAAAGCTTTTTAAGGTTCGTTTCTGATATTCCAATTCCGGTATCGGCAACCGATATCCTTATCAACCCGGGTCCGGAAATTTCCTGCCCGACTGGGGCAACACTTATGGTGATGCTGCCCTGGTCAGTATTGTATTTAATGGCATTGTCGATCAGGTTAAGCAATACCTGCTTCAACCTTTGTGAATCGGTTTTCACAAACTGTTTGTTGTGAACCGAGGGTTCGAATAGGATGCTGACATTGCGTGCCCTTGCCTGCGGAGTAACCAGATCAACCATTTCGCTGATGATTTTGCTGAGTTGCACGGGTTCCATTGAAAGCGAAAGCCTGCCCGATTCGATGCGGGAAATGTCCAAAACTTCGTTAATCAGGTCGAGCAGGTGTTTACCACTGTTTAGTATATGTTTTACTCCTTTCGTTTGTTTTGGATTTAACTCACTCATTTCGAGCAGTTGAGCAAATCCCAGAATAGAATTCATTGGCGTTCTGAATTCATGGCTCATCCGGGAAAGAAATTCACTTTTGGCTTTGTTGGCTTCATCTGCTTCGATGCGGGCAGCAATCAGTTCACTCTCCATATTTTTACGTTCGGTAATATCTACCAGTGCTGTTAGATAGCATTTTTGGTTGCCAATGTAAACCACGTCCGACGAAAACAATCCGGTTCTCGTTTCTCCGTTTTTCGTTCCGTATTTAACTTCCACATCACGAAGTGTTTCGCTATTGCGCATCCTGAGACCTATTTTTTCTTTATCAAGAGGATTGACGTAAATTCCAATTTCACGGTTTGTTTTTCCTATCACTTCATCGTATTTGCAACCTAAAATTTTGAGGAAGGTATTGTTGACATCAACAAAACGGGCATTTTCCTCGTATGTCGAAATGGCCATTGCAGCAAAGTTCGAATGGAAGGCTTTTGAGAATTTTTCTTCGGAAAGTTTGATTTGTGAAATGTCTTTTCCAACCATAAAAATGATGGGTTTTCCATTCCACCTGCCTTCTTTCAGTTTCGATTCGGCCAAAATGATCTCGCCTGTTCTCGTGTAAAAGGGTAAGGAACATTCAGCAATCTCATGATTGAGGAACCTTTCGGTTAACATATTCGCTTCGTCGAGCTTTTCAGGAGGAAAAACAACTGCGATTGTATGATCTTTTAACTGGTTGAAGGTGTATCCAAGTCGCGTAGTCACCGTGTTGTTCACATGAATCATTCTGCCTTGCTTATCGAAAACAAACAAGAAATCATCGATGGTATTGAAAAATGTTTCGTAGTTCTGACGTGATTGCTCCAGCAGCGATTCAATCCTCATGTTGTTGAGCAGACCGGCAAGCATGGTACTCCAAATCTGCAAAATTTGAATGGTTGCTTCGTTAAATTCCTTTGCCGATTTCACATAATCGAGACCCGCGAAGCCGATCAAAATATTTTCGCTGAAAATGGGAATAAGAATGATTGATTTTATCTGCTGTGACAGAAAGGTTTCACGTTCGGCTAACCATTCATTGTCAAGGTCTTCAACCAATGGAATAACGACATTTTTGTGACTGCGCATTATTTCAAACGATTTTGGGAAAAGATCGATGGGAAGATTCTGCAGGTTACCGATTTCAGCATTAATCCCTGGTGCGCAATATTCGTAAGTATTACTCATTAGCGTAATTTCAGGATCGAACTCAAAGATGTACGACCTGTCGGCATCGAGGAATTGTCCGATGCGTTGTACAGCGTCCTTGAGTGCGCGGTCGATTTCGTAGGAGGGCAATCCCGCAAGTTTTGACGACAGATCGAGCAGGTCTTTCTGAAAATCATGATTAAACTTTCTGTCGGTGATGTCGCGGGCAGCGGAATACAAGGTTTTACCAACCGGTGTTGTGTGCCATTCGATGTAGCGGTAATCGCCTGACCTTGTCAGGTAACGGTTGACAAAATTGATGACTTTTTTCTGCGTATTCAAAAACCGCATGGCATCAAGGGTAGCCGGAATATCTTCAGGGTGCACAAAATCTAAAAACTGATGATGCTCGAGCTCGTGCCGGGGATATCCTAACAATTCGCTCCACGATTTATTTACTTTTAAAAAGTTGCCATTCAGATCGGCAATGCTAAGGAGGTCGAGCGACACATTGAAAAAGTTTTCGAGTTCCTGCGTTTTTTTTAAGAGAGCAAGTTCAATATTTTTCTTTTGGGTGATTTCAGTAATAAAACCTACAACTTCCTCTGGTGAACCATCAGCATTCCGTCTCGAAATTCGGCCAATGCCCTGGTACCACAAATCGGTTCCCGATTTTTTTCTAATTCTGTATTCAGTTTCATATTTATCGTTCTTACCAGCAAAATGGTCCCGCATGGCCTGGGCGGTTCGCGCCCTGTCTTCAGGGTGAATCAGTTTCATGATATCATCATAATGCCTGAAATCACTGGCGTCGTAACCCAACATTTCAGCAAAACGTTGATGAAAAACTACACTGCCTGTGCTGGCATTCATTTCCCACCAGGCCATTTTGGCGGCTTCCATGGCCAGTTCAAGCCTCGATTCGCTTAAAAGCAGTGCGTCATACAGTATTTTCCGTTCAGAAATTTCGGCGAGCAGTGTTTCGTTTTTCAGGGCAAGTTCTTCCGTTCTTTCTTTAACCTTTGTTTCCAGCCTCCTGTTCATCTCCTGCAACTGTTTTTCAAATTTCTTCCGGTTGGTGATATCCTGCATAATTGCCAGGAAACTAAGCATTTCGCCTTGATCACCAAAAATGGGTGTTATGGTAATTTCTTCCCAGTATTGGTCGTTGTTTTTCTTCTTATTTACCATTTCACCGCTCCATTTTTTCCCATTTTTAATCGTTTTCAGCATATCCTGATAAACAGCGGGGTCAGTTTTGCCTGATTTGAGGATTCGCGGATTTTTTCCTATCACTTCACTTTCGGTGTATCCGGTGATATCCAGAAATGCCTGGTTTACATACTCTATTCCACTTTCCAGCCCGGTCATCATTACCATTACCGGACTTTGTGAAACCGCCTGACCGAGTTTTTTAATCTCGAGTTCCGATTTTTTCTTTTCGGTGATATTCCTGATAAAGGCAACAATTTTGTCTTTTCCCATTGGCGCCAGCCTGGCATCAAACCAAAGCGTTGCGTCAGACATTTTTATACTGTATTCATACTCCAAAAGTTGTTGCGTGACGTGACACTCCCTTATTTTCATCAAATGTAAATCAGCCTCTTCGGCATTAAAATGATCACTGATATTGGTATCGATAATTGCATCCGGTTGTGTAAGCAGCTCATGATCTGGTTTTGTGTAAAACTCCAGATAATTGCCTTCTTTGTCGAAAACAAAAAGAATATCAGGAAGGGCTGAAATGATGGCATTCAACTTTTCATTCTGCTGCCTGATTCTGAATTCATTTTCTTTTTTACTGGTGATATCAATGTTCGAACCTTTCAACGCCACCAGTTTTTCGCCCTCGAAAACCGGTAAAATATTGTTTTCAATCCAGATCATCGTTCCATCACGCCGGAACATACGGATTTCCATAATCGTGGGTTTCCTGGTTGTCAGGATTTTTTCATGAATTTCATCAATTTTATGCCTGTCGTCGGGATGAACATGGCTTAAAAACAACTCATGCGAAACCTCACATTCAAAAGGCTGATAACCAAGGATCTGATAATAGTTTTTTGACCAGGAAGTTGTGAAGGTTTCCATGTTGAGTTCCCAACTGCCCATTTTGGCAATTTCCTGTGAAAGGTTAAGGTTTTCTTCGCTTTGGGTAAGTTTTTGTTGCGAAAGCTTGGTTTCAGTAATGTCCTCAAAAGTGGTAAAAACCCGGTAGGGTTTATCTTCATTACTTTTGAACTGAGGAACAGCATTGATGTTGATCCACCTGAAATGGTTTTTCAACGGATGAAAAATTCCCATCACAGTGTTGCAAACGGGTTTTCCGGTGTTCAGCGCAACGATTGCAGGTTGCGTTTCAGCGGGAAAATCGGAATAATCTTCGCTAACTGTGCGCCAGCGTGGATCGGATGAAGCCCGTCCCTGCATCTGGTCCAGCGATAAACCCAGAATTTCCTGGGCAGCCGGGTTTGCCTCAACAATATTACCATCGGCATCCTGGTAAATAACACCCTGTACCATGGTCTCGAAAAGAGTACGGTGTTTCAGCTCACTTTCAGCCAGGATATCGGCAGCTTTTTTACGTTCAGAAATGTCGCGGATGATTCCTGTAATTTTTTCCGGTTTTTGATCTTTGTCAAATTGAATCTGTGAGGTAATGGCCACAGGAATTACTGAACCATCCCTGTTGCGAAGCATCATTTCAAAATCGCTGACTTTACCGGTTTCCAGAATTGCTTTAAAGAAGAAATTTCGTTGTTCCGTTACGGCATACAAGGGAATCAATGATTGTCCAATCAATTCACTTCTATGGTATTGGCCGCCTGACAGGATTTCGACCGAGGGACTTATCTCAAGAATTACACCCTCGGGCGTGGCTTCATAATAGGTGTCCTGAATGTTTTCAAAAATCGACCGGTATTTTTGTTCGCTTGCAGCAAGATTTTCCTGGGCCACCTTCATATCGCTGATGTCAATCAATACGCCTTTGAGCGAAACAACCTCATCATTGGCAATTACCGGCTCCATCACACTTTTCATCCACATTACCTGGTTATCAGGCAACCTGAATTTCAGTTCGAAACTTTGACCCTGTTTCGATGTTACTATTTCAGCGATTTTCGATTCAAGCAGCGAAATATATTTTGTATCGATGAAATGCAGCAGAATACGATCATTCAGCAGGTAATCTTCCTTATCTAATTCAAAAAGCCTTAACAAGTTATTGGAATGGGTAATTCTGTTGGTTTTAATATCCAGATCGTAATTTCCCATTCTGGCAATCTGAAGGGCAAAGCTTAAATTTTCTTCATTTTTTCGCAGTGCTTCCTCGGTTTTCTTGCTTTCTGTAATGTCGTGCCAGGCATTGTAAAGGTAATTTTCGGTTGAGGTCGATAGCCGCGCTACCGTGACATCCATCCATCGCTCTTCACCATTTTTATTAACCAGTAACCATTCAAACCGGAGGTAACCTTTCCTGAAAACATCATCCAGAATTTTTTTTGCTTTCGATTGTGACAGCTCTCCATCGGGCTGTCTTTCAGGAGATACAAGCCAGGGTTCAAATGTTTTTGTACCCTCAAAGCCATATTCATGACCGAAAATATAGGCAGCCTTATTGGCTTGTACAATGTTGAATTTTTTGTCAAGAATAATCACCGCATCGGGTGTAATATCAATCAGCAAACGTTGTTTTTCATCACCCACCCGCACATTATCCAAAGCATGTTTTATGTCGGTTACATCCGTCAACGATCCGTAACCGCCCGATAAGACTCCGTTATGAAACACAGCGCTGGTCGAAGTTCTGAACCACTTTAATAGACCATCTTTTGTGTGCATCCGGAATTCATAATATGTTTTGGCAGGATTTGCCAGGTTTTTCATGGCTTCCATCATTGCAGGCCCATCATCAGCATAAACAAAACCGAACCCCATCTTTCCTAAAAAATCTGCCTGATCATATCCGGTTAACTTTTTAATGGCTGGACTTATGTACAATAGTATGCCTTCAGCATCTATTTCGTACACAACATCGTTGATCGTTTCGAGTATCTGCAACATCCGTTTTTCATTTTTTTGCAGATGTTGCTCCATTTTTTTGCGCTGCGTGATGTCGCGGGTGATAAACACCATTTTCACTTTATTGCCATGGTCGTCATAAATAAACTCACCGTTAACCTCAATCGGAAACCTTGTTCCATCAGCCTTTATTGCGGTATATTCCTCCGTACCCAAAGCACCTTCCTGTATCATTTGTTTGATGTTGGCGATGGTTTTCTGATGGTCTGCTTCGTCAATGTAATCCAGTAAGGTGTGGCCTATAAATACCTCAGTGCTTGATGTTCCAAACATTTTCATTGAGGCAGATGAGCTGAACTCAATTTTTCCTTCAAGATCGGTAATGGTAAGAATATCAGGTGATGCCTTCATGAAGGACCTGAAAAGAGAATCATTTACATGATCGTAGCCAAATGTTGTTTTATTTGTTTTCTTCTGACTATTAACCTCATTATCTGCCTGGGTTTTTAAAATATTTCTAAGGTTCTGTACCTCTTGTTTAAGGGTTTCAATTTCAGCTAACAACCTGTCATGTTGGGACTTATCTTTTTTCATATTGATCATGGTTACGATAATTCGCTAAAATAGCCAATTTTCAATGCCCTCAATTTTATTGTGTTTTTTTTTCTCTTATCAGGAAAATAGGACATAGTCTTTAAAAAATAGAGAAATTTGCTCAAAAGCTTCAACTACGAAAACAAGATGACAAAATGCTTCTTCACCTTTATTGTTGCGGTATTCCTGGTTATTAATCCTGAAATCAAGGCACATACAGGAAAAGCGTTCAACCTTGATGGAAATTCAGGTTGGCTGCCCTTGGTTCGCTGCCAGGATCAGGAAATTAAAAGGTGGAAAAACTCATCATCTTCCTTTGGGTTGAAGGGCGCCGGTAATGGCGATTATTTCGGAAAAGTAAACAAATTTTCTGTCAGCGGCGTCGCAACGGAATATGAAATGTATGTGCAGATGCAAACCGGTGCTTTCGGATTGAATCACAGAAGATTCTGCAGTACCAATGCCGGATCACTTTTTGGAATTAACACGTTTACGTATGGAAA
>CALFEP010000255.1 GCA_937950125.1 uncultured Bacteroidota bacterium | reverse complement strand
AAAAATTGCAAATCATTAATGGAGCAGCCCAATTCCGGCGAAGCCAAATCCGGCGAAGCCAAAATAATCCTCGGGAAGAATTTTTATGAGGCTCCCAGTCTGTTCTTTAGTTCATTCATTTCGTCGGTCATTTGCTTTATCTGCAACTGCTTTTTTTCGATTGTGATGCGTGTTGATGAAATCCGGGCTTTTAAGCCAAGTGCCATCCCGGTATCTTTACCTGACGATTCAATGATATCGAGGTGGTCTTCGAGTTCCTGAAGGCTTTCAAAATCATGGTCCAACGATTCGTTAATGGTGTAAATTTCCGAGTCGAGGGCAGCAATTTTATATTGCATTTTCACTGCCCAGTTTTTCTTTTTCTCATGAAAATATTCATCCACCCGCCTGCTCAATATGTCGAAGGCCGATTGTAAGCGGGTGTACAATTCTTCACGCTGCTCTTTAATAAGTTTTATTCCTTTAAACTCCGACTGTATTTTTATGAGGAACTCCCGCGTTTCCTTGTATTCATGACTTTCTTCAGCCTGTTTGAGTCCATCGCGGACAAGCGCTTTCAGCCTGACATAATTTTCATGTGCATCGTGGCGGAAAGAACCTTGTTCTTCATCCTGACGGATGTTGAGCGTTTCGAAGGCATCCTGAAGCATGGCGTGCAATTCTTCACGGTTTTCGCGAAGAAGTTTGATTTCACGCATCTCAGCCTGAATTTCCTTTATCTCATTTCTGATTTTAAAAAATTCGACCGACTCGCCTGCCTGCCGGGATAGTTCCGTAACCCGAGGCTTCAGCCTGAAATAATTTGCTTCCGATTCGATCCGGTATTTTTCGGCATCTTCCTCATATTTTATATTGATCACAGTAAATGCTTCCTGAACTTTGGCCAGCAGCTCGTCCCTGTGTTCCCGAAGCAGTTTTGCTTCCCGCACATCGGCCTGAGCTTTGGTCAGGATTTCTTTGGCTAAACCTCTGTCATCAATTTTGCTCACCTGATCAACGGCATCGTCCACCAATTTTTTCAGGTGGGGATAATTCTGGGTGCTTTCTTTTTCAAAATCAGTTTTTTGGATTTCGCGAAATGACTTGAGTTTGTCGAAAGCATCCTGAAGTTTAGAATAAAGCATTTCGCGATGTTCACGCATCAGCTTTACCCCTTTGAACAAACCCTGAACTTCGAGGAGGTAATTCCAGGTTTCACCGATGTCTTTTGGGTTGTTTGCCAGAAAAGCTGCCTCGTCAACTTTGATTTTAATGTGGGCGTAATTTTCCAATGCTTCAGTTTCCCATGCAACTTTTTCGTTTTCAACCTTTTTATTGATTTCACCAAAATATTGCTGTAAACGACCATACAGTTCTTCGCGGTCTTCGCGGAGGAGTTTCAACCCTTTAAAAGCATTCTGAACTTCGATCAAATACCCTTTTGCTTCGCGGGTATCCGCGGTTTTTCTCACTTTGGAAATAGCTTTTTCGAGCTTTTCCTTCAGGTTTTTATAGTTAAGAAGCGATTCAGGATCGCGATTTTTGTTGTATTCCATATTTTATTAACGAACAAATTTCAAAATCAAACGACAATAAATCTCAATCATCAAAAACAAAAAACAAATAATGGCTGGTATTTTATTAGCCAAAAACAGAAAAAATCAAACTGTAGGACAAAAATTCAAACCAAAAAATCGAAGACGAAAAACTTTACACCAACTCTGTACACTCTTCTCGGTCTGCTTTGCGCTTGGCTCGGTGCGATGGGCAACATTTACTCTTTATTTTTCGAGTCAATCACAATCGTAACCGGGCCATCATTAATTAGTGAAACCATCATGAGCGCACCAAATTCACCACATTCCGGTTTTTTCCCGGTATCTTTTTCCAGCTGGATTTTGAAGGCTTCGTAAAGCGGAATGGCTGTTTGGGGGCGGGCTGCACGAATATAGGAAGGCCTGTTTCCCTTTTTTGTACTTGCATGAAGTGTAAACTGGCTGATGACCAATATCTGTCCATCAATTTCGGTGATGGGAAGGTTCATTACTCCAGCTTCATCATCAAAAATTCTGAGCCTGGAAATTTTTCCGCTCAGCCACTCAACATCTTCCTGCTTATCTGCTTCTTCGATGCCTGTTAATATCAAAAGTCCTTTTCCAATTCTTCCCCTGATAACCCCTTCAATTTCGACAGAGGCTTGCGAAACCCGCTGAATTACTACCCTCATCTTACTTTTTCTGATTTGAATGAGTGCAAACTTAGTAAATATTAATTTTGCAAAAAACGATCATCCATGACACGACTCAGTGTAAACATCAACAAAATAGCCACTTTGCGGAATGCCCGTGGCGGAAATCTGCCAGATGTTGTAAAAGCAGCCATCGATTGCGAACGTTTTGGCGCTCAGGGAATAACCGTTCATCCACGTCCCGACGAGCGACATATCCGTTATCAGGACGTGCTCGATCTGAAACCCATTGTCACCACTGAATTCAACATCGAGGGGAATCCCGAAAAAGGATTTGTTGAGCTTGTGACAAAAGTGAAACCCGCACAAGTGACGCTTGTTCCGGATGCACACAACGTGCTCACTTCGAACGCTGGTTGGGATACGGTAAAAAACCAGGCTTTTCTCAGGGAAATCATTCAGGAGTTTCACAATTACGGAATCAGGACTTCAATTTTTGTTGAAACCGATGCCCGGATGATTGAATATGCAGCCAAAACCGGAACCGACCGTGTGGAACTTTACACAGAAGCTTACGCAAAAAATTATCCGAAAAACCGCGAAGAAGCCGTTAAACCCTTTGTTGAAGCCGGATTTATTGCACAAAAAGTGGGATTGGGTCTGAACGCCGGGCACGATCTGAGTCTTGAAAACCTGAAATACTTCGCGCAAAACGTGCCTGGTTTGCTGGAAGTTTCTATCGGCCATGCCCTGATTTGTGATGCGCTTTATCTTGGGCTTGAAAATACAATTCAATTGTACCTCAACTGTTTGAGGTAATTGTTTTCCTCCATCTGTACTCAATTATTATTCATAAACAGTTTTACAGAAATGAAAAATCATTTAAATTATCTGCTGTTGCTGACAGGCATTTTCTTGTTTGTCAACAATGAAGCCGGGGCACAAAAAAACATCACCGCAGTTTTGCCTGCTGATGGCGCTGGAAATGTGAATGTCGGAATCATAAAATGGTCGGGAACTGAGGGCGACACCCTCGATCTTCATTTTGGCCTAACTCCAGAACCGCCACTTTACAAAGCAAACCTGGTATCTACCGAAGAAAAACCAGTGATTCTTGAATTGAACAAAAAATATTATTGGAAAATTGTGGTAAAGAAAACCGGCAAAAAGCCAGTCGAATCGAAAGTGTTTACTTTTACTACACTCCCCATCACACTCAATGCTGCCGTAAAATACAGCCCGTTAATTGATTTGCGTGATTACAAAATTTACTGGACGCTTGAAAACGGACTGCAATGGATGGCTCAAAACCTTGATTTTGACCTGCCCGGAAATTCGTGGTACTATGATAATTCAGAAAGCCACAAGGTTTATGGGAAGCTTTATCTGGGTAAAGCTCTTTCCACGGATATGGATAAAATATGTCCCGAAGGCTGGCATATTCCAACAATGGATGAATGGAACTCTCTTTTGAATGCAAATGGCGGCATTAAAGAAGCCGGCCAGGCCATGAAAGAATCGACCGAAAAATACTGGAGAACAAGCAACTATCCGCGGAACAACAACAGCGGCATGACCATTTTGCCTGCCGGGAGCCGCGACAGCAAACCTTCTTTCGCAAACCAGGGAAAATATACTTATTGCTGGACGTCCACCCCCAGCCCAAAAATACCGGGCAGTTTCTACAACCAGAATCTCGGGTTTATGCGCAACACGATCATCAACGAACCTGGCGATCCGGCATGGGGTTATTCAATCAGATGTGTTAAAGAAATCAGGAAATAGAAATGGACATAGCTGAATGGCGCGAACTTGCCTACAAAAAGGAATTTACCAACACGGTTACATTTATAGAAACCCTGAAAAAAACCGATCCGTCGTTTACGATCGATCATTTAAACGGAATGCTTCAAAGCGAATACGACCGGCAGGGGCTGGCCTGGGACGGACGCGGCGAGGTGATGGAAATTAAAATTGAAGCGTCCATTGCTGCCATTCAGCAGGAATTGTTGAAATGGAAGAAGGAACTGGAAGAAATATAAACCCGCTTTCCCAAACCTGGTACAAATAACTCATTCACTTTTTTGTATTTAGCCATGGAAAACAAAAAGCAATTGACGCCAGAACAAAGTGAAGAACTCATCAAAACATTGAAAAACCGCTTTGAGAAAAACATGAACCGACACATCCATCTGGCGTGGCCATCTATTCAGGAAAAACTGGAAGCTAAAACTAAAAAACTCTGGTCGATCAACGAGATGGAAAAGACAGGCGGTGAACCCGATGTGATTGGTTATGATGGTGAAACAGATGAATTTATTTTCTGTGATTGCTCAGCCGAAAGCCCCAATGGCCGCAGAAGCCTCTGCTACGACCGTGAAGCGCTGAAATCGAGAAAAGAACACAAACCTGCAAATGACGCAATCAGCATGGCCGATGCGATTGGCGTTGAGCTTTTATCAGAAGAACAATACCGTGATTTACAGAAATTTGGATCCTTTGACCAGAAAACATCAAGCTGGATAAGAACACCCCAGGAGATCAGAAACCGTGGCGGCGCCCTTTTTTGCGACCGGCGTTACAATCATGTTTTCGTTTACCACAACGGCGCCGAATCGTATTATGCTGCCCGGGGGTTCCGCGGCTTGCTGAAGGTGTGAGACATTCAGGTATTGAGAAAGCTATTTGAACAGTAACTGGTTGACCTGCCAAGGTGTTTTTTTCATAATGCGCCATCTTTTTATGATAAAACGCCTGCATTAGGCGGAATGGGCTGGTGTAATTTTACATTGTCACACAAGGCAAATTTCCCTAACTTTTCCTATTCATAAACTTTGGGAATCCCTGCCTGCAGCAGGCAGCCTGCCTGTTGCAAACAGGGTTTGTGGCAACTTTAAATTTTTGCCACAAAGAC
>CALFEP010000254.1 GCA_937950125.1 uncultured Bacteroidota bacterium | reverse complement strand
TTCGTGATTTCGTGGCAAAACATTAATAGCCACTAGAACACTAAAACACAAAAAAAAATAGCTTCGTGATTTCGTGATTTCGTGGCAAAAAAAATAAACTGATTACCAACAAAAAAACAAAATAATGACAACAGATGAACGGATTGACAACCTGCTGAATCATTGCAAAAACTATGCTTCCGACCTGCTGATGGAGACCGGCGAACTTTTCCCTTTTGGCGCCCTGACCGATGCAAGCGGGCTGACACATCACCGCGAAGTTGAAGTGGACGAAAAGAGAATTCCGTCGAACGGCGAAATGATCGACTTGCTGCTTTCATATTTCACCCACGAAATGCAAAACAACGGTGCGTTGGCGTTCGCCCTGTGCTGTGAGGTGAGTGTGAAACTGGATGAAAATACAGATGTGGATGCCATTTCAATCGACATAAGGCACCGCGACGAACCGGATGTTCCCATGTTTTATTACCCATTCACCCTCAAAGAAGATGAACAGGTAACTTTTGGAGAAATGTTTGCGGTAAAAAGATGATCGTTTTCCTGATTATTTTGCCAGAAGTTTGGCTTCTTCCATGATTACCTCATACTTGTAACCTGCGCCAAAATCCTTGTTCAGTGTAATTACACCCTCAAAGGCAGCAATTTCGCCAACATTAACCTGATCAAGCGAAGTAATGGTGAGGTCGAATTTATTGTTGGCCGAGGTGCCGTCCTGGATGTGAATCCAGTTTCTGTCCATTATTTCACCATTGTACTTCACAACCTTGCCACGTACTTTTACCTTTTTTCCTTCAAAGGCTGAAGGGTCTTTGTACAAATCGCCAATGGGCAGTTCGCCTGCTTCATGGTTGATGACCTCTATTTCGTAATCTACAGGAGTAACCGAGCCCGATGACTTCATGCCCATTCCATGAGGCGGCATGGCTGTAGCGGTTTCCGGGGTAGTTCTGATATTATCGACCAGAAGAAGCGATTCGAATGTGCGTTTCAACTCTTTGCTTTCGAAATTATTCATCTCGTAGGACGATTCAAAATAGTAGGTGTCCCCGGGTTTTGCTTCTTGCTTGTTGATGGCCAGCCAATACTCCTTGCCATTTTCTTCAACATACAAATAGGTGTAAACGGTAGTTTGCTGAACTTCTTTAACCACAACCTTATGGGTTCCTTCGGGCACTTCAACACTGTGTGTTTCGGTGGTGGTCCTGTTGCAGGATGCCATTATCAAGGCAAAAAATAACGCTAAAAAGGTATAGACCAACTGTTTCATGATACGTTTCGTTATTAAATTAAAGTTTTGCAAAAATAGTGATTTAAATTTTTAATGAGGATTGAAGAAAAAGCATGTGGGCATTTTTTAAATTCAGGGTTAAAAAAATAACCCGGCAAAATTGAAAATGCTAATTTTGAGCCAGATAAAAACCCAAAACATGGAATCTTCAGACATCATTGGCATTGCAGGAGTAAGCTTGCTGCTTATTGCTTTTTTCCTGAATTTGTTTGGCATAATCGATAAAGAAACCAGGCTGTACATCGTTTTAAACTTTGTTGGCGCAGGCATTGCCTGTTACGCATCAGTTTTGATAAATTTCATGCCTTTTGTGGTGCTCGAAGCAACCTGGTCGCTGGTTGCCTTGATAGCCCTGTTGAGGCCACTGATAAAAAAGGTTTGAAAAAGTTACTTTTCAGCCATTTTCGACCAGCTGTCTTTTAATGGAACTGTCCGGTTAAAAATGGGTGTTCCTGGTTTCGAATCAAGGTCGGCACAGAAATAGCCAATTCGCTGAAACTGGTATTTATCGCCAGGTTTAACGCTTGACAGACTTGCCTCAACCTTGCATTTTTTCAATATTTTCAACGAATCCGGGTTCAGGTTTACTTTATAATCCACACCTTCGGCAACATCCTCGGGAGCTTCGTTCATAAACAAGCGGTCGAACAGGCGCACTTCGGCATCCAGTGCATGTTTTGCCGAAACCCAATGCAAGGTTCCTTTCACTTTCCGGTTGCTGCCCGACATACCGCTTTTGGTTTCAGGGTCGTAGGTGCAATACACCTCTGTCACCTCGCCGGTTTCCTGATCGGTTTTGTAACTTTCGCATTTGATGATGTAGGCATTTTTCAACCTGACCTCCTGACCCGGGGCAAGGCGGAAATATTTTTTAGGCGGATCGATCATAAAATCTTCCCGTTCGATAAAAATTTCCTTCGAAAAAGCCAGCATCCTTGTTCCTGCTTCCGGGTCTTCAGGATTGTTTTCGGCTGACATTTCTTCGACCCGATGATCCGGGTAATTGGTAATGACAAGTTTTAGTGGGTCCAGCACAGCCATCACACGGGGCGCCCTTTTGTTAAGGTCTTCACGGATGCTGTGTTCCAGAAGCGCAACATCAATCACGTTGTCGCGCTTGGCAACGCCAACTTTTTCTGCAAACAGTTTCAGGGCTTCCGGGGTATAACCGCGGCGGCGCAAACCGCTGATGGTGGGCATACGCGGGTCGTCCCAGCCGTTTACGTAACCTTCTTTTACCAGTTCAAGCAACTTGCGTTTGCTCATCACCGTATAACTCAGGTTCAAGCGGGCAAATTCGATTTGTCGTGGTCGGTAATCGCTTTCCTGAATCTGATCTACAAACCAGTCGTACAAGGGGCGGTGCACCTCAAATTCGAGGGTACAGATTGAATGTGTGATACCTTCGAGGTAATCCGATTCGCCGTGTGCCCAGTCGTACATCGGATAAATACACCATTTGTTTCCGGTGCGGTGGTGGTGTGCGTGCAAAATCCGGTACATCACCGGGTCGCGCATGTGCATGTTTGGCGAGGCCATGTCAATTTTTGCTCTCAGCACTTTTGATCCGTTTGGAAATTCGCCGGCTTTCATCCTGCGAAAAAGGTCCAGGTTTTCTTCCACAGTACGATTTCTGTATGGACTTTCAACGCCAGGGGATGTCGGAACACCGCGCTGTTCGCTAATGACATCAGCCGGCTGGTCGTCAACGTAGGCTTTACCATTTTTAATGATCTGTTCAGTCCATTCGTACAACTGATCGAAATAATCGGAGGCAAAAAAGAGCCTGTCTTCCCAATTGGCTCCCAGCCATTTCACATCATCAAGTATCGAATCCACATATTCCTGTTCTTCTTTGGTGGGATTTGTATCGTCGAAGCGAAGGTTGAATTTTCCGTTGTATTTTTTAGCAATACCGTAATTGAGAATTATTGATTTTGCATGTCCAATATGCAGATAACCATTAGGTTCAGGGGGGAACCGGGTATGTACACGGTTGCCGTTCTTACCATTTTTCAGGTCTTCGTTAATTTGTGCTTCAATAAAATTTACCGATGCTTTCTCTTTGTTTTCATCGGATGAATGAATTAATAATGAATCATTTTCTGCCATGAATAATCTTGTTTAATAAATTCAAATTGGTAAAGACTGGCAAAAGTATGGATTAAATGAATTAAAAAGCAAAATCCAGCATCATGATAATCTACTTGTTATAAAGATAAAGGTTAATTCCCAGCGAAAGACTAAAGATATCGTTTATTCCTACATGATGCGAGTTTATCAGGTACATAACATATTGGTCGTTGGTGGTGGTTTCAGCATAAAAATCGATGGCCTTAAAGAAAAACCTTTCATCAAGTTTTTTTCTGATTTTCGCCCCAAGGTTAAGGTGTCCCCGGTAGGCGTTTGGCGCATAATATCCATCAGGGAAGGTTTTTGGCAACCTGGTAAAAGTATTGGAGCCTTCGGGAAACTGCCTGCTCAATCCAAGACTTGTTTTTAACAACAAAAACCATTCTTTGTTCAAATTGAAAGTTACAGGTAAAAAAACAGCTTTCAAAGAAATATTATGTATTCGTCTGGCAGCATGATGTGGCAGACTAAGCCCATAGGAAATTACCATTTCAAGGTTTTTTTTTCTGTTCATGACGTATCCAGCGCCCATTACATAGGCGCCAACATTTCCCGCATATTGAAAATTCAGATAATCAGGCACAATTGGCTTTTTGTATCTGATGATCGTATCCTGAGAATAAGCCAGGCCGCTAATAAGTAGCATTATCGCACCAATGAGCAGTGATTTCAGCATTACGCTTGTTGACATCGGCTTAAAAATTAACTTTTTCAACATAAACTGAATCAACACCAATGGTCATTTTGCAAAATGAACCTTTGGAAGGGGCGCCTATGATAAGGTATTTTACGCTATCGTTGTAATATTCAAAATATTCATGATCATGATGATGACCATGGATCGAGAGGTCAACATTAAAAGTATCCATTAAGGTTTTGTAAATGAGCGATGTGGAATACGAAAACTGATCGGACCAGGGCGGAATATGGGCTATTACAAAAATCCTGGAGCAATCTTCGGAATTTTCCAACTGGGCTTTCAACCAAAAAAAATCTGGTTCTTCATAGTTATTCTCCCAGATAACGTCTCTGAAAAAAATGAATTTGCAGTTTTTGAAAACAAAGGAATAGTTTTCTTCTCCAAACATCTCGTCGTAAATCTGCCTGCCATTGGCAAGGAAATCATGATTTCCGATTGCGGTTAAATAGGGTTTTTTGAGTTTATTCATCAGGTTATGAAAGATTTCATATTCCTTCAGCATCCCGTTGTCAGTCATATCACCACCATGAATGACAAACAGGATTTCTTCATCCTCATTTATCAGATTAATGATATCAACCAAACCATTGTAAAAAAGATGGCTGTCAGAAATCAATGCCACCTTAAATTCAACTATTCCGCCGGTTTCGGTTTCAATGGCTTTTATTTTTTGAAGATTATAGGCGGTAGTTGCTTCGAAACTTTTCCTCACATTCGCCGAATAAGGCGAGTATTCAAATAACCTGTCGCATCCTGAAAGCAAGAAAACAACCGTGAACAGGATAAATACGAAATGTTTTTTCATGATTTTTTCTTCAAAACAAAGATAAAATTTCTTTATCGTTTGCAAAAATGCTTACTTTTGCCGTGCTGTAAACAAAAATCGGTACCATAGCCGAGTGGTTAGGCAACGGTCTGCAAAACCGTCTACAGCGGTTCGAATCCGCTTGGTACCTCAA
>CALFEP010000253.1 GCA_937950125.1 uncultured Bacteroidota bacterium | reverse complement strand
AGACACATTTCGTAAGATTTGCCTGGTTGCAACTCCTGAAGGGTGAAAATACCCAGGCCAGGCCAATAAATACCGGTTGAAGCCACCTCTTTGATGATGACCAGGTTTTCGAATCCGAAGGCAAAAATATCTGCCGGGTCAACCGCACATTCCGATAAAACCGGGATCAGGTTCCAACCTGCATCACAAAACACGGTACGAATGGCCATCTCGTTACCCTGAATCAACAGGTTGCGCGGTTGTGTAAGCTTTATTTTGTAACCCTCCTCATTATCCCAGTTTTGAAGGGTGTTGATGTTCTGACCCGGCCAATATATCCCCTCAGCACCGGTAACAATAACCAAATCGCCGGCAATGGGAGCAAAAACAGCTTCAACATCGGGATCAACGGGCACAATAAACGAAGAAATTCCACTCCAGCCGCCGGCGATCTGAACATTTTGCGAAGCTGCTTCGGTCAGATAAACAAACAACGGGTCGCCCTCCGGATTCGATTCACCTTCGGTGTAAACGGCAGTAACCTGAAATAAATACGCGCCGGGCGCCAGGTTTTCCAATGGATAAGAAAGGCCGGTTATGGTTGAACTGTTTATTTTGTCTCCACTTTCGTAAACATTGTAGCCCAACAATCCTTTTGAAGAAGGCGCCTGCCAGAAAAGTTCAACATCATTACCTGTGGCTGTATTGTCCAACCCGAAAGGTTTTGCCAGAACGGTTGATTTTACAGTGAGTTTGGCAGGTATAACCAGTGATGGGTTAAGGCCGGCATTGGTTTTAAAAATGAGTTTTGCATAATAATCGCCGAAAGGCAAATCCCACGAGGTAAAATCTACCAGAATCAGTTCTTCTCCCCCAGCTTCGATGTGACCATAAGGAAATTCAACATTCAGCCATTTCACACCGGGATTGAAAAACCTGACAGCCAGGTTTTCGGTGATGTAAGGCTGGTTGTAAACTACCTGTAACCCGTCGGCGCCGTTGCTGTTTTCGATGCCGACCGTGCAGGAATTGACGTTGAATAACGATGATTTGTCGAGGTACTGAATAACGATGTCACCATTTTTGTAAAGCAATACCTCGGCATTAATGGTATATCGCACTGATGTTCCAATGCCGTTCTGGGCGTAATTTTTAAACTGGATAACCGTGTAATTTTCAAAACTTTGATAATAAACCTGTCCTCCGGTCTTTTGCTGAAGGTCGTCCCAGCACCAGGCTATGAAATTGTTGTTACCATCGGCAACCGGAATGGGTGAGTTTACCGGACTGGAAAATGAACTACCAAAAGTGATCAGTCCATTGGAAGAAACATAAAACTGGTCGTAATAATTTTGGTAAAAAGGAAATGAAAATCCCGTAGGAAAAGGGCCAACATAGTTATCGTTGGTTATTCCTGTTATAGGAGTTCCTGTAGAGGAAATATCGATGTAATCAAAACCGGGGCCACCGGGTTCGTTGCTGTCAATCCACTGGTAGCCAAAATCATCAGGTCCTCCATCTTTGGCAGGTTCTGCATCAGGATCGTGCTCAATGGCGAGGGTGTAATCAACCGGCAAGGTTCCATTGTTTTCAAGCTTAAGCATGTACGTGGTTTGTGATGCTGGTGTTAATTCAACCTCAAAATTATTTCTGTTGGCTTCAAAACTACCCACTCCCCAACTTACGAAATCGGTTTCGGCAGAGGATTCCATTGCTGCGTACTGGGCAGTTACCTGATAGGTGTAGCAACCATAATCCGGAAGGTTTTCCTGGTAAGTTAAATTGTTGGTGGTAGTGATGAGCGCGTTATCACGATAAATTTTATAATGCTGGACGCTCACCGGATTTTCGAGTGTCCAGGTAAGCTGCACGAGTCCGGTTTGGTCATTAATAACTTCAGCCATCAGGTTATCGGGCTTGGTAACAGTTTTTTCGTTGAAAGGGCTGGTAACTGTTCGGCAGAAGTTTTCACGAAAATCAGCCCAAACCGGATAAACTTTTCCATTGGCAGCACTTACGCCAATTTTGCTTGAAACGAACCCATCCTGGATGCTGTTAAGGTTTGAAATGTTGAGGGCTACATCGCTTATTTTAAAATCGGAAAAGGTGGCTCCACCGTCATAGCTAACCGAGCCCCACATTTCGGCCATGTTGCTGCCGGTGTTGCGGTTGTCGTAATAAATCACCGTCAGGGTTCCTGTTTCAGGATCGCAGGTGGCAGCTGGCAGGAAATGCTCTTTCGAAAGGCCGGCAGCATCCTGGTTTACCTTTACGGGCGCCGACCAGGTTGATCCGTAGCGTTCGGCTGAAATCATGTAAATATCCACATCCTGCCCAGTATTTACACCCGGAGTACCCACATTGGCCCAAAAAACATAAATTCTCCCGTCGTAGGGGCCACCACTGATGTCAACTGCCATCGCTGGAGCAGAAATCAAATCAAGACCGTTCAGGCTATTGTATCCAGAAAGCCCCCGGATGTTTTGCTGAATGTCGTAATTGATGCCAAATGTTTTTCCGCCATCAAGCGAACTGTTAAAACCAATGGACGTTTCACCGGTTCCGGGACCATTTTCATGGTTCATCCAGCAGGTGTACACTTCTCCAAAAGAACCTGTTTTGATTTCGGGCCATTCTTCAAAAGTCCCGCCTGATGGTTCATTTCCACAAATATTTACGGTATTCGACCATTCGTCTGAACCTGCTTCCGACATGGTAAATTCGATACAGTAGTCGTGGGCTTCAATCCCGATAAAGCGCCATACCGAATATTTGTTGCCACGATGCATGCTGCGCTCGCTGTTGTCGATGTGAAAATTGGTATTGTTCACATAAAAGAAAGGTTTGTTTGGCTTGGCTTTCAGCGTTTTCTGTAGCCAGTTGGCACCCTTGTCGTCGCTCCATGCAAGAAAAATTCCCTGGTCAGCATCACCATAGTTTACGTAATACCTTCCGTTTTCATCAATTTGAACTGTTGGGGCATTGTTGGTGTTGGAAATGGAAGGCAGGTTGTAACCCAGCCAGGCGCCTCCCGCGTTGAGTGTTTTGTAGAAATCGCCAGGCTGAGCGCTGAAAACAATCAAACTGCCCTGAACCGTGTGGTTAAACCTGACATTCGTATTGATCACCTCATCGGGATTCCAGGGATTGACAAATACTGACGGATTATACTGGTCGATGTTCACCGCAGTGGTGATGGGATAATCAGGCGAATTAGATGGCTGGGCAGTGAGTTGAGAATTCAAAAGAAACAAGAAACAGAAAAAAAACAAGTAAAAAATTCGTTTCATAACTTATGTATTTTTTGGTTAAACTTTAAATCAATTTCCAGTTTGTAAATGTACATCCCGAAAAGTAACCGGTAGTTTTAAAAAACTTTAGTTTTGGAAAAAAATCAGCCTATTGTTTAAACAATGAAAATGCAGGACAGAAAAGAAAGATGGGTTTTACTCCTGGTAATGCTTGTTGCGGCGTGTTTAAGGTTTTACGATTATGCCGGCTGGTCGCTCAGCAATGACGAACTGAGCGCTTTGAGCCGCCTGCAGTTCGACAGTTTTCGGGAAATGATCCGGCTGGGCGCCAGGATTGACGGACATCCCGTGGGGGTGCAGGCGTTTCTGTGGTTCCTCACAAAGATTTTCGGCGATTCGGTTTGGATGGTAAGGTTGCCTTTTGTGATCTGTGGAATCGTATCTGTGTATTTCACTTACCTGATCGGGAAAAGGTGGTTTGGTGAAACCACCGGACTTCTGGCCGCTTCGGCCCTTGCTTTTCTGGATTACCCGATCCTTTACAGCCAGTTGGCCAGGCCTTACAGCCCCGGCTTGCTCTTTTCGCTTGCTACCGTCTGGTTCTGGACAAAAATTGTATTTAACGAAAAAAGAAGCTTCTCAGATTATGTCTGGTTTTCGGTTTTTACAGCTTTGACAGGCTACTCGCACCATATAGCTTTCCTGTTTGTGATGGTTGTGGGCTTGTCGGGATTTCTTTTTTACAAAAAAATTGAGATCAAAAAATACCTGCTTGCCGGGTTGGGCGCTTTTGTTTTGTATTTGCCACATCTGGAAATATTTTTCCATCAACTAAGTCTGGGGGGGGTAGGTGGTTCTGAAGGCTGGCTTGGAAATCCTGATGCCACCTGGATTTTTCAATACCTGAAATATGCCTCAAACGGTTCGTGGCTTACCTTTTCGGTGATGGCACTTTTTTTCGTTGTCCCTCTTTTTTACCACAAAAATAAGTTGACGAAATTTCATGCGCTGGCCATCTGCTGGTTTCTGGCGGTATTTCTCATCACCTTTATGTACTCGGTTTTGCGAAATCCGGTGCTGCAATATTCTGTGCTCCTGTTCACTTTCCCGCTGTTGCTGGTTTTTTTCTTTTCAAATTTTCATACCCTTTCGGGAAAAGTGGTTTTATGGATAGTTCCGGTATTTTTACTTGCCGGAACTTTTCAAACGGTTTTTATCAACAAATTTTACCAGCAGCAACATTTTGGCGAATTTAAAGGCGTGGCCGAACATATCGCAAAATGGAACCGCAAAATTGGCAAAGAAGACGTAACCAACGTTGTTGTTGTAAATGCGCCGTATTATCTCCATTATTATCTTGATAAATTGGAACCCGGGATTGAATTTGCCCAGTATAACAACCAGGGTGGCAGGGATTTGCTGGAACTTGGCAACATCGTGAAAAATGCGACTACCAGCCATTTTGCTTTTGGCTGGACAAAGCCCTGCCTACCGGAAATGGAGGAAGTGATAAAATTCAGGTTCCCTTTCGTGGTCGAAAAGGTTGATTACTCAGGAATGTCAGCGGTGACACTTTTTTCAAAAACAAAACCCGGAATTTATATTCCTGAACCGGAGCCGGTTTTTCGTTTTGAAAATGATTTTGAAACGCCCGGCGAATTCAATTCCGATCACCGTGCTTTTGATTCGCTGAATGTTTTTTCAGAAAAATTCAGTTACCGCTTAGATAGTTTGAACGAATACAGCCCTGGTTTCTCGTGGAAAACCAAGGAAATCAACCAAGGGAATTTTGATGAAATCAGGATAAAAGTGATGGCTTTTTGCACGGACACCATCCGCGATCTGCCCATCGTAATTTCGGTGGATAATGCAGAAAAAGGAAATTATATCTGGGCAAGTTCAAAAATCGAAAATTTCGCAAGCCCCAATGAATGGGCACCGGCATTTTTCGTTTTCCCTTTGCCAGAAATTATTTCACAGGAAGATGAGTTAAAAATTTACATCTGGAACCCGAAAAAGCAAGTGGTTTATTTGGATGATTTGACTATTGAATTTTACTGAAATCATGAAAAATTAGCGATACCATCGCGGGAAGCGATAGTATCACAGCCAAGGGAAAAGCGATTTTTCTTATATGCGTAGCCAAAAACCATCATTCATCTTTCAACA
>CALFEP010000252.1 GCA_937950125.1 uncultured Bacteroidota bacterium | reverse complement strand
GCCTGGTATTCGCCCTTTTCAATTTCGGTATGACGGAGTTTGCCGCCGGTTGAGGCGGTTTGCAAGCCCACAAGGCAAACGATGATGGCAAAAATCATGGTCCACAGGCTGATTTTACGAAGGAGAAGTTTCCCTTTATTGACAAAATATAAACCAGCAGCAGCACCAACAGCAAGTACTATAGTTCCTGCAAAAAACCAGTTGGCGATGCTTTCATGCGGTTCAATAACTTCTTCATTATAACCTGGATAGGTCATGAGAATTTCTTCGGCGCCCTCGCCGGTGAAGTAAGCAAGCAATCCCAAAAGCCCGACGGCAATGAATGCCCACAAAGAAAACTTCATCAGTTCATCACTTTTTTTGTAGTAGGCAAAGATGCTGGTAAGCATGGCAAAAGCCAATCCAACCACCGGCAGATGCGTTACCGCCAGATGTAAATGTGCTAAGTTCATTTTTTTGATTTTATTAAGTTAACTTGAAAGAGATGGCAAAAAATTACAGACTGAAAACCCGTGAAATGTTGAATCCGAGGTGAATGTCCCCGTTTTTCCAGGTTCCGGTGTTGCCGCCTATAAAACCATTTTCGATCATCGTCACTGCATTGGTGAGCATGATCTGGAAAACATGTCCGCCGGTTTCGATGTCAAAACCCATCGAAAACGAGTTGGTTTTGTCATAATTTTTGCGGTTGGAGTAAGGTTTTATCACATAAAAATATTCCGCGTTAAATGACACCCTGTTTGTAAGTTTTACCCTGCCTCCCAACCCGACTGCCGGAAGGTTGTTTGGGTCAAGCTCAGTTTCTACAAGGTTATAATGTATAAAGGTAGGTGTCAGCTGTAACGATAACCTTTCGTTGAACTTTCGGGCAATCAGCACCTGGTAACAGTACGAAATCCGGTTTGAAAAATAATAGGTGCCCTCGATCTCGTCATGCTTCATCCCTTCGACCGCCATGCTGGTAAGCGCAGAAATGGATACCGGGAAATTTTTCTTCCCTTGCGATTGCCTGTAAAGACTGAATTTGAGGAATCCGTCAAAAGTCTTTTGATAATTGCTACGACCAACGCCAGCCATCAGCCAGTTATTGATGCCATATTCCATCCCGATGCGGATGTTGGACTGGTCGAGACCCCACCAATTGTAAGCTCCGCTGTTCAAGGTTCCAAAACGGTGATGAATTCTGACATCGAGCTGGTTTTTTTTCATTCGTTCAACCGAGTGACCATTTATGATCCTTGTGGCTTTGAAGGTGGCTATTACCTCATCAGTCTCGGGGCCATCATCCAATAAATTCATCAGGTCGTCCTGGGCATTGGCCAAAAGGCTGCTCAACATACAAAGCGCTATAATTGCTGAAAGTCTGAAAATCTTTTTCATAATCCTGAAATTTAATGGTTTAATTATTTGGAGCACCACTGGCAACCCATTTCTCGAAAATCTGAATTGAACAATCTGGCAACGATGACCCCTGAGGCATCAGCGGATAGCCGTTTGTTGCATTGATAACATTTACAAGCCGGCCATCATCGGCAATTGCCTTTACCTGGCTATACGTTTCCAGCACCAGGTTTCCTGAAGGAGAAGACCCGCTGTGACACGATTTGCAGTATGAATCGATGATGGGCTGAACGCTGCCCGCATAAGTGATGTTTGTGGTGTCGCAGGCGCCTGGAAGCTCAGGATACAAGTATTCTTTGCTATCGTTGTAGCAACCTGCCATCAGAAAAATAAGCAGGCTAAGCATAAAACCAAAGGTTATGAATTGAGTAATTTTTTTATCCATTTTTTGACGTTTTATTTTTGGATGAGGAAAATGTATTTGGCTTTTTTAAAATAGAATTTCTACAAGTTTTCGGGATATCATTTACCCGGGCTGCAATTGGTATTTTCAGCACCCTGTTCAATCCAAATCCTTATGATTATTCTTTGTTGTTCGTTGAGCGGATTGTCGGGAGGCATCATTTCGAACCATTCATTGGTAATTGCTTTGTAGATTTCACTTTTTAACGGATCGCCGGGTGAAATTCCTTTCATAATTCCCTGATAATTATCGAGCACAAAGCCCGCTTCGCCGCCAGATCCTGAATGACAACCACTTATAGCACAATTTGCGGTAAAAATTGCCTTTACGTCCGGATCGAAGCAAACCTGCTCAATGTTGGAAAAATCGCTTTCATCATGCCGGCAATAGGTAAAAACAAGAAATACAGGCAAGAACAAAATGAGAACAAAATTCATTTTTTTCATAATTTTCTTTTTAAAAATGAAAGGGCAATGTTAGAAAATATTTGAGATGAAAAGTTGATTGTGAAAAATTTTTTCTTTTAGTCCTCGTCATTGGCGTTGCTGACAGGTGTCCATCATTGCTGATTTAAAAAAAAATCCCGGAAGGTGGCTCCTTCAGGGACTTTAAATTTTTAAAAATGAAATTGAAATTAATCAATAAGTTCGTGCAAATAAAAACATTTACCTTGGCAGGGTTTAGGTTCAAAAACCTTCGTGTGCTGTGCGGCGGATGATCTCGTTTTGCAAATCTTCGCCCAGGTCGTTGAAATAGTCGCTGTAGCCGGCCACACGGACAATCAGGTCGCGGTATTTTTCTGGGTGTTTCTGGGCATCGCGGAGTGTGTCAGCCGAAACCACGTTAAACTGAATGTGATGCCCGTCTAACCTGAAATAACTCCTCACGAGTTGTGAAACTTTTGCAATGCTGTCGTCATCCTCGAAAAACGAAGGAGCAAATTTCTGGTTGAGCAAGGTTCCGCCCGTGCGAATGTGATCGAGTTTTGATGCCGATTTGATAACTGCCGTCGGCCCGTTTTTATCAGCACCCTGCACCGGGCTAATTCCTTCCGACAATGGCTCATAGGCTTTTCGACCGTCGGGCAGCGCCTTGATTACGCTTCCGAAATATACATGGCTTGTGGTTGGCAGCAGGTTGATGCGGAAAGTACCGCCACGTGCCGTTGGGCGGCCATTAACGGAATTGTAAAAAATCTCGAAAATCTGACGGCTCTGGTCATCGGCATAATCGTCGTCGTTGCCGTATTTCGGGGTTTCGTAAATGAGCTTGTAGCGAAGTTCCTCAAAACCTTCGAAATTGCTTTCAAGGGCTTTCAGAAACTCATCCATCGTTGTGGTTTTCTCATCGAAAACATGGTATTTGAGTGCTGTGAGGCTGTCGGTGAGGCTTCCAAGTCCCACACCCTGAACATAACTGGTGTTGTAACGGGCGCCGCCTGCATTGTAATCTTTCCCGTTGGCAATGCAATCGTCGATAATCAGCGAAAGGAAAGGCGCCGGGAGGTTTTCGGCAAAAAGTTTTTCGATGATGTTGTTACCTTTAATCTTAATATCGGCAAAATAGTGCAGTTGAAGTTTGTAAGCATCCATCAAATCGCCGAAGGTTTTAAAATTGCGGGGGTCGCCGGTTTTCAGACCGATCACTTTTCCGGTGCGGTGGTCGTGGCCATTGTTCAGGGTGATTTCTAAAATTTTGGCCAGATTAAAATAACCGGTGAGGATGTAAGCCTCGGTTCCAAAAGCACCGCTTTCCACACAGCCGCTGGCGCCACCATTACGGGCATCTTCAACGGATTTTCCCTGGCGAACCAACTCCTGAACGATGGCATCGGTGTTAAAAATAGAAGGCTGGCCAAAACCTGTTTTTGTGATTTTGACGGCACGGTTGATAAAACTATCCGGGTTCTTTTTGCTCAGCTGAACCATGGAACTGGGCTGCAAAATGCGCATTTCTTCAATGACATCTAAAATGATGTAGCTGAGTTCGTTAACGGCGTTTGACCCATCGGTTTTTACACCACCTACGTTAATAAGTGCAAAATCGGTGTAAGTGTTGCTTTCGAGGGCGGTTACACCAACTTTTGGAGGGGCAGGATGGTTGTTAAATTTCACCCAGAATGCCTGCAACAGTTCGATGGCTTCATCTTTGGTGAGGGTACCGGCTTCGGTTTCTTTTTTGTAAAATGGATACAAGTGCTGGTCTAACCTGCCGGGATTAAAGCTATCCCATGGATTTAATTCGGTAATCACGCCGAGATGCACAAACCAGTAATATTGAAGCGCTTCGTGGAAAGTTTCAGGTTTGTTGGCAGGAATCCTGCGACAGACAGCAGCCATTTTTACAAGTTCGGCTTTCCGGTTTTCATCGTTTTCGGCAGCGGCCAGCGTTTCGAGATAATCAGCATTTCTTTCAGCATACATGATGATGGTTTCTGCAGCAATGTGCATGGCTTTCAACTCTTCACGCTTGTTGAGCGCTTGTGGATCGTTGTAAAAATCGAGTTTTTCGGTAGCAATCCGAATGTCTTCCTGTATATCGCGCATTCCCTTGTGATAAATTTTATTACCGGCAACGGTATGTCCGGGGGCACGTTGTTCCTGGAATTCGGTGAACATTCCGCCGGCATATGCATCGAGCCAGTTTTGATCCATGTTGGCCATAATTTTTTCGCGGTTGCTTTTCCCTTTCCAGAAAGGAATAATGACGTCGCGGTAAGCATTTCGGGTTTCCTCATCCACTTTAAAAAATACTTTTGACCGTGTGTCGAGGACTTCCAGGTCGTGCAAAGAATGAAGACTGACCTCGGGGTAGGAAGGTGTAGCTTTGGGTGCAGGGCCTCTTTCACCAACAATTAATTCGCCTTCGTTAACACACAATTGTTTGTTTTTCATGATGTGCTGAAAAGCCATTGCCCGGCGCACCGGCACTGAAACCTGCTGAGCCAGATCGCTTTTATAAAATTCGGTCACGAGCAATGCACGCTCCGCTGAAATTCTGTTGACAGCATTCAGGCTGTTGTCTCTTAATTTTTTAATTCTTTCGTTCATATTATTTTTTATTGTTTTTCATTGATTATAACGTAATTAACCACCAATTTTTATGGTAAACCCAGATTCCTCAAAATACTTCTTAACTGGTTTCAGCTCTGATTTTGGTAGATCTTTCAGATCCGATAATTTATTGATTTTGTTGAATTTCTGATACTTGTTTTTTGCCATCGAATGGTAGGGCAACAAATGAACTTCTTTTAATTTATCTCCGTACGATTCGAGGTAATGTTTCAATTCGGAAAACCAGGCTTCGGAATCGTTTATTCCCGGAATTACAGGTACACGGATGATAATTTTTGACTTGCTTCCGGCGATTCTGCGAAGGTTTTCCAAAATCAATGTGTTGCCAACGCCGGTGTACTCCTTATGTTTTTCTGAATCAAGGTGTTTGATATCGAAAAGGAAAACATCGGTGTAAGGAATTATGTTTTCCAGCAATTCTTTTTTTACAAACCCGGTGGTGTCAACAGATGTATGATAGCCTCTGAGTTTACAGGCTTTGAGCAGTTCGAGTAAAAAATCAGGCTGCATTAGCGGTTCGCCGCCACTGAAGGTCACTCCCCCACCCGATTCCTCATAAAACGGGGCTTCTTTATCAATTTCGGCCATCACCTCATCCACCGACATCGTTTTTCCGATAATTCGTTTTTGTTCGAATGTTTTTCCGTCAAGCTGAACCATTTTAATGTCAGTTTCAGGGTGTAACTCCTGACTTTCAGGGTTATGGCACCACCAACAACGCAAAGGACAGCCTTTAAGAAAGACTGTGGTTCGGATTCCCGGCCCATCATTTATGGCAAATCGCTTGATATCGAAAACGATTCCTTTCATCAAAAAAAAATTTGAGTTGAAATGTAACTGAAAATGTAAAAAATTGCTTTGCCGGCCGGGGAGGCTCAGATTATCCAACATTCATAAAGGCCTTTGCCAAAATGATGATAGAGCATAAGATGAAAATTGTGTTTAAACATCTTGTATTTTTTACGCAGCAAAAATAACAAGAAACCATCTGAAATACTGAATAAATGCTTTCAATTTTTAACTTTTTTTATTTCAATGAGCACAGTCTAAAAAGGTCTTGTTTTAGAAAAAGCCACAAAACCTGTACTGAGCTTGCCGAAGAATCACAAAAACCTGCCTGAGGCAGACAGGCACCAATGAATGCATGTTAATGAATATCAGTAAAATACAAATTTAACAAATTTTGTGCCTGCCTGGTGGCCTGCCTACCAGAGGTACGAAGGCAGGCAG
>CALFEP010000251.1 GCA_937950125.1 uncultured Bacteroidota bacterium | reverse complement strand
AGCATGAAAATAGTAAAATGGGGAATCATCGGGTGTGGAAAGGTGACGGAAGTAAAAAGCGGACCTGGTTTCCAGCTTGCGCAAAATTCTGATCTTGTTGCGGTGATGCGGCGTGATGCCGGAAAAGCCAGGGATTATGCTGAGCGTCATCATGTTCAGAAATGGTACAGCGATGCCGAAAAACTCATCAACGACCCTGATGTTAACGCTGTTTACATTGCTACGCCACCCTCAAGTCATAAAGATTATACGCTGATGGTGGCAAAAGCAGGCAAACCCGTTTACGTAGAAAAGCCAATGGCGCTCAATTACCGGGAATGCCGCGAAATGACCGAAGCCTGCGAAAATGCCGGAGTTCCGCTGTTTGTGGCTTATTACCGCCGTGCCCTGCCACGGTTTCTTGCCATAAAAAAGATGATAGATGAAGGAAAAATCGGGATTGTAAGGTTTGCAAACACCGTTTATTACTCACCCCCTACCGACGATGACATTGCCGGAAAAGAAAACTGGCGGGTAAATCCTGAAATTTCAGGTGGTGGTTACTTTGTGGATTTGGGTTGCCACACGCTCGACATACTTCAGTTTTTCTTTGGCGAAATCATTTCAGCCACCGGCCATGCCACCAATCAGGGTGGGCTTTACAAAGCAGAAGACATGGTGAGCGGGATGTACATTTTTTCGTCAGGGGTGCAGGGAAGCGGCAACTGGTGTTTTTCAGCATTCATGCACCTCGATCGCACCGAAATTGTTGGTGACAAGGGAAAAATTACTTTCTCAACTTTTGGAAACGACCCCGTTCTGCTCGAAAACACAGAAGGGGCTGAACTGTTGGATCTGCCAAATCCCCTGCATATTCAGCAACCTTTTATCCAGACTATGGTGAACGAATTGCTTGGCGCCGGAAAATGCCAAAGCACCGGCCACACCGCCGCCCGCACAAACTGGGCTATGGACAGGATGCTGGGGTAGAAAAATTGAAGAGTTTAAAGGTTTAATTTGTCCAAGGTTAAAGGATTCCCTATGCCGTCATTGTCTTTTGGATAATTTTGAAAAATGAAAATGTTGAATATCGAATTTTGAACGATGAATAATACTGAAAATACGTACCCGGGTGAGGTGTTATCAAAAGCACTTAACCGCAAAGGCCTTGTGGATGAAAATGATACAGCCATCCTGTTTCATGATTTGGATTTTATGCAACATCGCATCGAAATCCTTAAAAAGGTTTTTCCTGAAAATGCGCTTCATGCAGTTGCAGTAAAAGCCATGCCGTTGCCATCGGTACTCCGCAAACTGGCCATGATGGGAACCGGGCTTGAAGTGGCCAGTTTCCCAGAACTTTTGTTGGCCATGAATTCCGGTGCTGAACCTGGGAAAATCGTTTTCGATTCACCGGTGAAAACAGTTCAGGAAATAGCGTTTGCCATCAAAAACGGCATTCACCTCAACGCCGATTCCCTGTTTGAACTGGAGCGAATTGCAGAAATCAGCAAAAATATTCCCGTCAGGGGCGTTTGCGGGCTTCGCATCAATCCTCAGGCCGGTACCGGAAAAATTGAAATACTGAGTGTCGCCGGCGATTATTCCAAATTTGGCATTCCTGTAAAAATATACAGGGATGAAATCATAAGGGCTTATTTACAGCACGAGTGGCTTACCGGAATTCATGTTCATGTTGGCTCACAGGGATGTGAGCTTCCTTTGCTTCTGAAAGGGATAAAAACGGTATATGACCTGGCTGTGGAAATCAACCACCAGCTTGTGAGGCATGAACGGCCCAACCGGATCAGGTTTTTCGATATTGGTGGCGGCCTGCCCATCGCCTATCATCCTGAAGACAACCCTCCTGCAATGGAAGAATATGCCCGAAAACTGAAAGACCACATGCCCGGATTGTTCGACGGAACCTTCCGGTTAATCACTGAATTTGGACGTTGGACACATGCCAATGCCGGATTTGCAGTAAGCCGCATCGAGTATGTGAAACCACATTTTGTGGAAACCTCAAAAAACAACCCAACTGATTACATTTCAGACCCCAACATTTTACCAGAGGCCACCCTGATGCTACATGTTGGCGCCGATTTGCTCATCCGCGAATGCTACCTGCCCCATCAATGGTCGCACGAAATTTCGCTTGCCGGTAATTTCGGGAAAATCAAAACCGGCGATGCTGCCTGTAAATATACTCTCGCAGGACCGCTTTGTTTTCAGGGAGATGTTATTTCGAGAAATGTAAGGTTACCTCATGCTGAGGTGGGCGATTTCATCATCATACACGACACCGGGGCTTACACCCTCAGCATGTGGTCGCGCTACAACAGCCGCCAGATGCCCAAAGTAATTGGCTTCCGCGACAATGGCGAACATTTTGAAATTCTGAAAGAAAGAGAAAAGCCGGAAGATCTGGTGGAATTCTGGCGTTGAACCGATCGAACCGGCTCACCAATGAATTTGTAATGCTGCCCTCGGTACGAATTGGTGTAAGGTTCGGTTTTCGATGTAGCTTTCTTTTCGCCGGGTAAACAATTATTTCGAATCGGATACTCCGGAGGATACTTATCGTCTAACCTCATGAAAAAATAAATAAGTGGCGGTTTCACTACCTTTACCCTTAGGTTTAGTTATCCTCTGATTGAAGAAACCAGAATTTTCCTTGTCAAATGAACATTGACATTCAAAATTGGCTATTCAACATTTCCTGATTCGGGCCTGCTGATAAACTCAGAAATTATTATTTCGGTGCGCCCGTCCCGCCAAATGCAGGGCTGCACCCCTCGTTTCAATTCTCTTTGATTTTCTTACAAAGAGTTTCGCCGCTCTGGGCTCATTGTTCAGGTGCAGCCTGCCTGGCGGCAGACAAGCGCACCGGAAGATTAGTGCAAGCGTTTTTCAGGTAACCAATAATAAGCCTTGCTTTCTTATCAATGTTTTTACTCAATAAATACAATATTATCAGGTCTTTATGAATTTTTTAGCAAGCCTTGATTATTGTTCAATAAAAAAATTCTAATGAAGGCAAAATGGCCATTTGACCATTTCTCACACATCAATCTTTTGATAAATTTGCAACTCATAATTGATGGATTAACTTAAATACTAAATGATACGGATTCTTTTGCTCTTTTTTTTGGTTTCAATTGTTACAACATATGCCAGCAGCTCTTCAAATAGGCCTGACGAGGGCAACAATGCGGTAAATGCCCGTAATTACAGGCATGATACCGCGCTCATCAACGAAATTGTTAGAAAAGTATCAACAAGCCAAACCAAAAATACCGACAGCTTACTATTGGAAATCAGAAATGCCAACAATCTGGCTGTTTCCATTAATTATCACCAGGGTATTGCAGAAACCAAGTTTTTGCAAGGGGAGTTACTCTACAGGATGAATAACTATAAAACAGCTCTGGAATGTTTTACCGATGCACGTCTGATTGCCGAAGAATCATCCAATTACCTGTTACAAGCCAAATGCCTCGAACAGATGGGTTCGGTTAACCTTGCTATCGGAGACGACCATCTGGCGCTCAAACTTTATTATGAATCGTTGCCTTTATTCGAACTAACCGGGAACAAAGAAGGCATTGCAAAAGTATATAATATCATTGGTGTTAGCCGGAGCAGTCAGGGAGAATATGATTCGGCGATTTGTTATTTCGCCAAAGCAAGGAAAATAAATGTGGAAATCGGAAATCAATCCGGTGTGATCCATAATGATGGGAACCTGGCCTTTATGTATTATAATATGGGCTATACAGATAAAGCCAAAGAAACATATCTGGCGCTGATACCATCATTAATTGAAACTGACGATTACCTTAATCTTTCTGTGATTTATTACCACCTTTCAATATTTGCCGAAACTTCCCAACAGCCTGATTCGGTTGTCTATTATCTTCGTAAAGCGTTAAAAATATCAGAAAAAGTAGCGGATACTTCACTTCTTACTACGCTATACGGAAGAATCGGAGAAATACACCTTCAAAATCACCGTTACGATTCAGCCAGAATTTACCTCAATCAGTCCTATAAAACTGCCAAAGCGATTAATGATTACATAACAATGAAACAATCCTTAAATTTGCTCATAGCTTCTGATACACTAACAGGACATTACAGGCAGGCAATCTCGAAATGCGCCTTCATGCTCATTGCTGCTGATTCAATTTACAGCCAAAAGTTAAGGAATAACCTTGATGCAACCCAATTAAAGTACGAAATCCAGAAAAAGGCCGGCCTCATTGAAATACAAAATATTAATTTGAAATTAGCCTCCCGGCAAAAACTTCTTCTTTTAACACTTTTTTCGTCATCACTTGTTATTATCATTTTACTCATAGTAATACTTTTTTTACTGAAAAGAAATCACAAGAAGAAACATGAACTTTTAGCTGAGAAGCTGATGATTAATGATTTACAGCTTAAAAGTGTTCTTCAAACGGAGGAGATCAATAAACTGAAGATCGAAAATGCAGAAAAGGAAATCGCTGTAAAGGAAAACGAACTGGTAAGTAATGCTTTAGCATTGGAGCAGAAAAATGAATTACTGGGTTTGATCAACAATAAGATAAACGAAGCCATGTTAGGGGAAGCAATCCTGAGCATTAAAGATCTAAATGGTATTGTTTCAGCCATTAAAGTGCAGATTAATGAAAAGGATCTTTTCAATCAAAAATTCAGTCAATTGCATAGTAGTTTTTTTGACACACTTAAAACTTCATATCCGGCGCTTACCAAATCCGAGTTAAAATTTTGCGCCTACCTAAAACTTCATTTAGATAGTAACCAGATTGCAAGCATCATGAATGTTACCACCGAGGCTATTCGAAAAACAAGATACCGGATCAGAAAAAAAATGGGTTTGGGGCAGAGTGATTCCCTTGAGGATTGTATTTCAAGGTTTTAACAAATAATACTAAAAAACTTATCTTCTTGTCCGCTTTTTGTCCGCATGGCGATATCAGCCAGCGGTTCAAATGAACTGTATATTTGCTGATTCCATTCTACAAAAGATGTCTTAATAAACATCGCAATTAACGTAACAGGAAACTTAACAATTTTAGCATTATGAAAGTAAACAAGTTGGCTTCCATAATTTTAGTATCAATTATTGGATCAATCCTTGGTTTTGTTAATCCTGCTGTGGCGCAGGATAGTTCCAGGAAGGAAAACACCTTTCAACATGGGTTTTGGCTCGAAAGCATGCAAGACCCGAATGTAAATTTTTATGAACTGCAGGATGCTTTCAATAAATTCTGGGAAAATCGCACCGATTACAAAGGAAATGGTTACAAGGTTTTCAGACGATGGGAATACATAAACGAATCGAGGGTATTGCCTGATGGCAGATTGCAGGCAGCTGATTATGTGATGAATGAGTACAAGCGCTACATGAACGATGTAAGTATGACAAAGTCGGCCTCCGGAAACTGGAGTATTGTTGGGCCAACAGCATATCCTTCAAACATTACAGCTCAACCTACAGGAATGGGAAGGATTAATGCCATTGCTTTTCATCCTTCCGATGCAAACACAATTTATGTGGGTTCACCTTCAGGCGGATTTTGGAAAACCACTTCCGGAGGCAATACCTGGACAAACATGAGTAATGATCTTCCTACTCTTGGTGTTTCATCCATCCTTATTCATCCCTCCGATCCCGACATTATTTACATCGGTTCGGGTGACCGTGATGCCGATGATGCAGAACCTCTTGGGGTTTTCAAAAGTACTGATGGGGGTGCAACATGGACACAGATAAACAATACAATGGGCAATGTTACTGTAGGAGCTATGATTATGCACCCTTCAAGTTCCAACACCCTAATTGCTGCCACCAGTGGTGGAATTTTTAAAACTACCGATGGTGGTAATACCTGGAGCCTGAAAACAAGTGGCAATTTTAAAGACATCAAGTTCAAACCCGGTGATCCGACCATTGTCTATGCTGTTAAAATCGAAACCCCTTCAAAATTTTACCGGTCACAGGACACAGGCGATTCGTGGACACAAATAACTTCAGGAATACCAACTTCAGGAATTGGCTCGCGAATGGTTATTGGCGTTTCGTCTGCAAATGCTAATTATGTTTATCTTGTTCAGATTAAATCCACAGATGAAACCTTTGCCGGATTGTTGCGTTCAACTGACAGCGGACTAAATTTTTATACCCAATCAACAACCCCCAACATTCTTGACTACGAATGTGACGGCAGTGGTAGCGCCAGCCAGGCAACATACGATTTGTGCATCACGGTGGACCCGACAAACGCAAATACAGTATATGTGGGGAGTATCAATAACTGGAAAAGCACTGATGGCGGGGTGAACTGGACAATTGTGTCGCATTGGATCGGATACGATTTTGGCGAACCCTGTGCAGCCTCTGTCCATGCCGATCAACATGTTTATGAATGGTCACCACTCAACGGGAATTTGTATGTTGGCCATGATGGCGGCATTTGTTACACTGCCAATGGAGGTATTACATGGCCTGAAATTACCGGAAATCTGGCCATTACCCAAATTTATAAAATAGGGCAGGGAGTTTCAAACACAAACTACATGCTTTTCGGTTGTCAGGACAACGGCGATGCGGCTACCATCGATGGCAGTACTTTTACAACCACCCGTGGTGGTGATGGTATGGAATGTATTATTGACTATAATAATATAAACTATTGCTACAATGCAGGCCATAATGGTTCAATAAAAAGATCGACAACCGGCTTAACCGGTTCCTACTCTACGATAGCTAATTCGGGTGTAAACGGAATTGATGAAAGTGGCGCCTGGGTCACACCGTATTTCCTGCACAACACCGATCCTAATACTATGTTTATTGGCTATAAAAACGTATGGAGAAGTAATAATGTCAGAAATACACCTTCAACATCAGTGGTTTGGACAAAAATTAGTTCAGGTGAAACATACACCTGCAGTGTTCTTGAAGTATCACTTGCCAATCCGGATATCATTTATGCGGTACGTTCCGGAGCAATTAAACGTACCGATAAGGCCAATGACTTAGCTGGCTCAGTCACCTGGACATCATGTACACTGCCTGATGGCCAAACTCCAACTGCGCTTGAAACACACCCCACCGACGCCAACATTGTATATGCTACCGCAGGTTATAATGTATATAAATCATCAGATAAAGGGTCAACCTGGAACGATATTTCGGGCAATCTCCCAGCATTGTCGATTAACTGCATTGTTTATGATCAAACAAGCACTGAAGGCATTTACATAGGAAATCAAACCAGTGTATGGTTTAAAAATGCCTCAATGCCATATTGGGTTTTATTTAGCAATGGATTACCGCCTGTTGATGTACGTGAGTTGGAAATTTATTATGATGCTACTCCTTCCAATAACCGGATTAAAGCCGGCACCTATGGACGCGGGCTTTGGCAAAGTGACCTGATTGATGTAAATGTGATAGATCCTGCTGGTTTAAACACAAGTGTGGTAAGTTCAACTCAAATTGACCTGACCTGGACAAAAAATACAAGTAATGACAACGTAATGATTGCCTGGTCTTCATCTTCTGTATTCGGCACGCCCGTGAACGGTACTTCGTACTCCGCAGGAAATTCAATTGCTGGTGGTGGTACAGTGATTTACAACGGTGACGGGACTTCTTTTAACCACTCAGGCCTGTCATCAAACACGCCTTATTATTACAAAGCATGGTCGGTAAATGGTTCGTCAGAATATTCATACGGTGTTACAGCCAATGAAACCACCGATTGCAACGCTTACAGCCTGCCGTTCGAGGAATACTTCAGTGCCGGCACCATTCCCGACTGCTGGCGAATCAAGGATAATGAAGGTAATGGTGAAACATGGGAGTTTGGAACGACTAGCGCAAGTACCTATGTTCCGGATTTAACCGGAAATTATGCCTTTGTTAATACATACAATAACAGTCCTTTCCAAAATACTGATTTGATCACACCTTCCTTTGACCTGACAAATTTTAATTCTAATATTATCTTAACTTTCAAACACTATTTTTTAAGAGCAGGAGGAGGAACTGCCACGGCAAAGGTTTATTATTCTGTTGACAATGGCGCAAACTGGACTGAACTTGTATCATTCAGTTCTACGGCCAACCCTTCAACTTATACAAGCGCTGCTATTACAGCAGTTCAGGGACAAGCCCAGGTGAAATTCAAATGGACCTATACATCAACTGCATCAAATTACTTGTGGGCTGTTGATGAAATAAAAATCACCGGTACTTCAGCCACTTTACCAACGTTAGCTACGATGCCGGTAACGGGATTTTCAGCTACCGCTGCCTCTGGCGGTGGAAACGTTACTTCACAGGGTTCATCAGCAGTTACAGCAAGAGGAGTATGCTGGGCGACATCGCCTAATCCTTTGGTAACAGGAAATCATACAACCAATGGTTCTGGTACAGGGGCATTTCGAAGCACTATAACCGGGCTAACTTCCAATATTTTGTATTATGTAAGGGCTTACGCTACCAATTCAACCGGAACCAATTATGGTACTCATGCAATTTTAGTTGCTACCCCGGTTGCAACAGCAGCCTCTGATGTTAACACTACCGGATTTACTGCCAATTGGGACCGGAGTACTGAAGCAACCGATTATTATTTGGATGTGAGCTTAAACTCTTTTGGCAATATTGCTATTTCTGAAAACTTTGAAGGTTTTACCACCTTAACCAGTAATGGTGATCAAACTTCAAATTTGGATAATTACTTGCGAACTACAGGATGGTCCGGATACGCTGTTTATGCTTACACTTCAGGCTATTTCATGCTTAATAGTTCATCTTTAGGTCAAATTAGTACCCCAACCATCGATCTTTCGGGCAATGGAGGTATTTATAATTTGTATTTTGATATAAAAAAGCTTGATGTTACAAGTGATCTTGCAAAAATCTGGCATGCAGCTGACGGATCAACTTTTATTCAGGTTACTGAAATTTCAGTACCCACTGACTGGACAACACAAAAGGTGCAGATAAGTGGCGGAACGGTAAACTCTAAAGTGCGTATTTCAACACCAGGTGGAACGTCTAAAAGATTTTATTTGGATAATATCAGGGTTGAAGTGTCTGACATGATAACAGACTACACCAATTTGAATGTAACGGAAACCAGTCAAATTGTAACTGGTCTGAGTGGTACAAACTACTATTACCGCATCAGAGCAACGGGGACTAAAAGTACAAGTGATAATTCAAATCAGGTTTCGGTCAAACTTTCCAAAGCAAGTATTGTAGCAGGCGGCAACTGGAGCAATTCTTCAACATGGACACCAACAGGTGTTCCAGGCTCAACTGATGCTGTTATCATTTCAACATCCGGCCCCGTTGTCGTAGATATTGATGATGCTATTTGTAATAACCTCTCCATTGAATCGGATGCCAGTCTTACCATTGACCCTGCAAAAGCAATTACCATAAATGGCACGCTTACCAACAACGCCGGCACCACCGGCCTGGTGGTTAAATCAGATGCCACCGGCACAGGGTCAATTATCCATTCCACAACTGATGTTGATGGCACTTTTGAACGTTACATGAATAACGCCGACTGGGCAAACTGGAAAGACGGCTGGCATTTTTTAAGTTCTCCGGTGGCTTCCCAGGCCATCAGTCCTGCATTTACTTCCGATCCTTATGATTTCTTTTGCTGGTATGAACCTGATAATCTTTGGGTAAATTTCAAAAACACCACCGAAGCACCAACCTGGAATACGGTGAATGGTTCAACAAATTTTTATACAG
>CALFEP010000250.1 GCA_937950125.1 uncultured Bacteroidota bacterium | reverse complement strand
TATCCTGGTTAGCCGGTTTTGGCAGAATCACAACAAAAGCGCCTTTTTGGTTTTCCCTTTTCTCAAACAAAAAATAGTGATTGAAAGGCTCTTTAAAACTAATAGCATCAGCAGAGATAGTGAACAATCCTGGATAATTTTTAAATGTCAGTTCACTCAACCAAAAAAAATCCCATTCATGTTGCAATTTGAATGTTCTGAATATTTGGCAGTCTTTATCGGAAAACTGAGTTATTTTAATGATTTTTGCTTCCATAATCAATCAAGTTTTAAGTTGCTCATCTCCATCGCTTTTTCAATTCCATCAATTTCCCAGGTTTCAAGAATTTTTTCTAACGGAGCTATCCCAAGGTATCTGTTAACCAGTACATCAAAACGCTTATCGAGTTTTACACACAGTGCATTATCTTTGCCTTTGACCATTTTTAAATACTCCAATTTTCCTGAAATTACGTTTATCATGGAAGGCTTTGTTTTTTTTGAATGCCCCTTATCTTGCCCATAGTCTTTTAGAAAGATCTGTTCTGCTTTTTCATATCCATATTTTTCCCAAAAATGAAGCCACTGGCGAAGTTTTTTTACATAACGCTGATGAACATTAGGCTTTTCATTCACAACCAAACCCGTAACTTCCTGTCTGTAACCGGCCTTTTGAAGCCTTGTTTTTGACGGATTTATTTGAAAATTCTGCCTGTTTATGATATGATACAACTCTGTAATAAATTCAGAATCTTTCTGATAGACATTGTGCATTGATGAAAAAGTTATATCATCAGCATAGCGTGAGTATCGCAAATTGAATCTTTTGGCAAGACCGGTAAGTTGTTGGTCAAGCTTGTAACATACAATATTCGTTATTGTCGGTGATGTGGGTGCACCTTGTGGTAATACCGGGAGAACTTTATTTTTCCAAGTTCCGTTTTCCTGACGTTCTACTTCAAGTTGCGTACAACAAAGATTTGCTAATAAAAAGGCAATTGGTTCTTTTTCGTTATCCAAATTAAATGGCGCAAGTTTGAAGCAAGCCTTTACTCTGTGTAAATCAATCGTTGGGAAAAAGTCCTTAAGATCAAGATTAAAAACATAATTAACACCATAATGTCGCTGTGCATTATCGACAATTGATTTATTAAATACAAATCCGGTTGCAGCTTCATGCGGATCATACAAACAATTTAAAACATAGTTTAAAACTTTTTGAATTGATTTTAAACCTGCAACGGGAGAATGAATTTTACGGATTCCACCTGATTTCTTCCTGATAGAGAATTCCTTGTATCGTTCTTTTGCAAGATTTGGATTGGCATAATAGGTAAGCGATTTTAGTTGAAAGGGTGTAATTTTCTCACTTTCATCATAGTAATACCCTTTGGCCTCGTTTAACAATTTCACTAAATCCGATTTGGTTTTCATTTTATTGAAACCTGACCGAATGTTGTCCTTATGTTCCTGTAGTATTCTCATAATAATAAAAAAAATACCTGCCTGATACTCTTTATGTATGAACCATACCAGTTAATGTACAGTTTCATTCATCATCATTCATCATCATTCATCATTGCAATGTTTAATCACCACTCAACAATGAAGAAATGACATTCAATCCAGCGGGTGTTGCAACACCCTGTTGCCGGAAAGACATGCCGATCGTTGGCCCGGAAAACCGGACCCAGCATGCACGGTTCAATATCTTTAGGCAGGTATTTTCAAAGAACAATTTTAAAGTGTAAAAATATCTTTTTTCGCTTACGCACTAAATGCTTTAATCGTAAAACACCGCAAATAACTACCTTTGCTGTGCAGCCTTTTTGCACAAAAGTAAAAAAGAAAAAGTATGCCGGTTAACAAAAATGCGCTTATCCGCTACCAGACCATCGACCGATGCCTGAAAAATTCGGGAAGGAACTACTTTTTTGAAGATTTGCAGGAACAGATTGACCTGGTGTTGCAGGAATTAAATCCTGAAACCGGTGGTGTTTCGAGAAGGCAACTGTTTCTTGATCTGCAGTTTATGGAAAGTGAAGCTGGTTGGTCAGCGCCTGTGGACAGGGTAAAAATTGGAAGAAAGGTGGCATACCGTTATTCTGATCCCCATTTTTCGATCAATAACCAACCGCTGAATGTTACAGAGATAAAACAGATTGAATCGGCGTTGCAGATTCTGTCAAGGTTTCGCGGATTACCACAGTTTGAATGGATCAGTGAGATTGTTCCATTACTTGAAAACAAGCTGGGAATTGCCGGTGGTGGCAGGGAAGTCATTTCCTTCGACGCTAATATTGACTACAAAGGACTTGACTATATCACACCTTTATTTAATGCCATCAGCAACAAGCGGGTTTTACGAATTCAATACCAGGATTTTAAAAACAATCAGGCGGTTCAAATTGTCTTTCACCCGTACTTCCTGAAACAATACAACAACCGGTGGTTTGTTTTTGGGCTAAATGAAGAAAACAGAGTCGCAACCTGGAACCTGTCGCTGGACCGCATTCAGGAAATTAACGAGGCTGACCAAAAATATACTGAAACCATGGTTGACTGGGACGATTATTTCTTTGATATTATTGGTGTTACAAGGATTGCTGATAAAGAAATTGAGGAAATTACTCTTTCCTTTAACCGGCAAATTGCACCATACATCTCAACAAAGCCACTCCATCCAACACAAAAAGAAAAATGGGTTAACGACAGGTTAGAGGTAAGAATTAAAGTCATCCCCAATTACGAACTCGAATCGTTGATATTGTCGTTTGGAGAAAATGTAAAGATCATTTCCCCAACCTGGTTACAAATAAAAATTAAGGAAAGAATTGCAAATGTCATGAATAACTACACTGAAAGTACCTGAAATGAAGTAAATTACCCCTATTAGTTTTATCACAGAATTCCCTGATTGCTGCTTAAAATCCGGGAAATCTAAACACCAGTCAGATGCATAAATATTTTTGCTTTTTCATCTCTCCCCCAGTTTCATCACCTTCCTGGTAAATTCTCCATTCTCATTACTCAACCTCACCAAATACAAACCACCCGGTTGGCTTTGCAGGTTGATGGAAATTTCATTTTGGGTAAGGTTATTTTGCTTAAAAACCACCTTTCCCCAACAGTCAAAAATACTGATCTGCATCGATTTATAAAGCTGATGGTCGCGAATTGTGATACTCAACAGTTCTGAAAAAGGGTTCGGAGAAACCAGAACATTGTTCTGTAAACCGGTTGCGGGGGCAGATGTAGTGAGGCAATCGTGTAAATAGGTGATGCGGCTGGAAGTGTAAAGCGAATCTTCGAAAAGCCCGAAAGCGCTGTTGTCGCCTTTGAGGATGAAATCGAGCCAGGGAGAAAGGAAGGTAAAAACCACATCGTGTTGCTCTTCGCGGCTGATGGTGGGATTTGAGCCCGAAAGCAACTCGCCCAGGTCGCAAATCTGGTTTTGGTTTCCAAAATAGCAATGTGCGCCGCCATTGATGCTGATGTAGGTTTTGCAGTCGGAAAGCAGGGTTTGATACAACGGCAACTGGTTTGAATAATAAGGTGTTACGCTGTCGTTTTGGCCAGAAAATATGAGTGAAGGCAGCGTAAGGCCGGCGGCCACCGGCAATGCAGGCGGATTGGTTCCTACACTGGCAGCAAAAGAAACAACGGAGGAGATGGTGGTATCAGAAGCTACACCAAGATAAGCACAACCTCCACCCATCGAATGTCCCAGGATGGAAGATTCTTCGGCAACTTTCTGGTAAAACATGGAGGCCTGATTGAAACCTTCAGCTTTCAATGCCTGGATGACAAAAGCCAGGTCAAGGGCAAAATCCAGGTGGTTGGGCGAAAAGCCTGTTTCGGTTTTGGGCAAAGCCACGATATAACCTTTCGGAACCAGGTCGTCCCAGTAAACCGAATAAGCATCGTAGTTCATCAAAAAACCATGACCAAACGATAAAACCGGAAAATTGCCTTCTGCAACCGGAACATTAATTCCTGAAGTATTTGCAGGATAAAATACCTCAGTCGGAATATTCCTGTTGTTGCGCGCCGGATCGATAAAAGTGATGGTGGTTTGCCCAATATTGAACGACTGTGCTTCCAACATTGTGGTCAGTAAAATTGCGGTGCAGGTTAATATGATATTTTTCATGGGGTTTTGTTTAAATTTTACCTGTGTAAAAATTCAAAATTTATGCGGCATTTTTGAACGCATAAATGCATTATTCTAAACCATTTACCGTTCAATCCCAATCCCGTCAAGGTTTTCGTCAATCATTTCTATCAGGAATTTCCTGATAGAAGGTTCGCTGACGGTCATTCCATCCAAAGTTTCATACACTTCGTCAGAGTCGAGTACAAATTTTCCATTGTGAGTTTGGTGTGAATAAATAAACCGGATTTTGGGTAATGATGCAAGCAGATCCACTATTACCGCTGAAATATCCCCAATGGCAGGCCTGTCGAGATGATTATGCTGAAAATGGCAGGTCACGGTTGTGCCTTCGCCAACCGTTGATTTCACTTCGAGTTTTCCTCCGGCACGTTCGGCGTTTTGCTTCAGCAACGACAACCCCATTCCAACTTTGCGGGTTTTGCGCGAGGTAACGAAAGGATCGGTAACGTTGGGCAGAATTTCGGGTGAAATGCCCTTTCCATCGTCTGAAATGGTGAGTTGATAAAGGTTTTGACCAGGATTTTCGATGATCGAAATTTTTATGCTTGTGGCTTTCGCCGAAATGGAGTTATGAACAATGTCAAGAATATGCAGTGAAAGGTCTTTCATTTAAAATCTGATTTGTTATTTCTGCGCTAATATCGCCAAATAAATTAATGTCCATTTTTAGCCACATAATCCTGCAAAGCTATCATTCAGCCTATTTTTCATTTTTTAGCGATACCTCGACTGGAAGTCATAGTATCGCTTGCCTTCCACCGTCACCTTTCAAAGCCATCTTAATTTCCTGAAAACATGGCTTTTCAATAAGAAATGTAGTGAATTTTTCCCCGATATTATCCAAATAATGGGCATCTGAATTTTGCACAAAAGTTTTTAATGCCAAATCTGGATGCTCCAGTACGAACTTTTGCTTTGAAGTATGCTTCGAAATTTCGAGCGCATCAAAATTCAACTCAGATGGAATAAATCCCAACTGGCTGATGAGGCTATAGGCCGACCTGTTGACGTGAGCGGGAATAAAAATCCCACCATGGATATGTACAAACGCTTCAATTTCTTCAACACTTTGATCGATGGACTGGATGAGGAGCCGTGGTTCTTCAAATACAATATTTTCATTTTCGTCAACCACCACCTGATAACCAAATTTTTCGATGTCATTTGGGATGTTTCCAAGATGCAGGTCGAGGTATTGTTGGAGTGCATCCAGTTTTTCACGATCAGGCATAAAAGCCAGGCAATGTACTTCTTCGCGTGAGGTAATTTCGGCGCCGCAAAGCGCAAATATTCCTTTTGCTGCAGCCATCCGGGAAATCAGGCTGCACTGCCGGGTGGAATTGTGATCGGTGATGCCGATGATGTCAAGATTTTGAGCAACGGCGCGCCTGACAATGTTTTCGGGGCTCATTCCAAGGTCTCCACATGGTGAAAGGACTGTGTGAATATGAAGGTCAGCCCGGAAAGTTCTCATTTTACCAGGGAATTTCGTATTTCAGTGCTTCAAAAACCCGGCCTGTAATTTCGAACGTTTCGAGTGAAGTTCCCAAAATGGGGATGTTTTCTTCATTGCTTTTTTCGAGGGTATCTTTATCAGGGCTGAAGCCCTTGACAAGAATCACGGCAGCCAGTTCTCGCAGCGAGGCAATGGCCATCACGTTTTTGTGGGTTTGCAGGGTTATCCACACATTTCCTTTTTCCGAATGACCCATTACATCGCTCATCAGGTCGGAAGTGTACCCGCCCGATATTTCGTTTTCGAGGCCGTTTTTTCCACTAAAAATTTCTAATTCAAGCTTTTCAACCAATTCATTTACTGTCATTTTCGTCGATATTTATTGAAGGTTTTGTTTCAAATTTATCATCTCCCCACACTTTTTTCATGATTGTGGCGGCATCTTCAGATTTTAGCATCCCTTTTTGTTCATAGCGGCGCTGTACAAAAATGCAATTTTCCATGAGTCCCCTGCCCTGTACAATGTCTTCGGCCAAAGCCTGACAGCCAGGCGAACCACATGCTCCGCAGTCCACGTTTGGCAGCATCTGCATGATTTGTCTGATCAATTTTACTTTCCGCATGGCCTCGTCGATGTTTTCGTCCAACTTCATCATCGAACGGGGTTTTATTTTGGGCAATGTTATCATTTCCATTATTTCATCCCGGTAATCCTTCATGGGATTGAAACGGGGCCGGCCTTTAAGTTTTTCGGTGGCACGACGGGCACGGTTTTTCAACCGTTCGACGGTCAAAAACCTGTGTTCCGGGGTCAAAACGCCGCCTGCACAACTTTCGTCGCAGGCCCGCAGTTCAAGAAAATCGAACGCTGAGGTTTCCTGTTTTTCAAGTTTCTCGAGGAAAGCAATCACATTGTGAATGCCGTCGATGGCCATGCGTCTGCCCAGTGCGTGATCGGATTCGCCCGCAGTAAGTCCCCACAAAATTCCTTCAGGCGCAAGCAGGTCGGGATCGATAGATTCGTGGAAACCACCCGTGCTTTCGGGTTTCAGGTTTTGCATTACCTTATTGAAAGCCTGGTCCATGTTGATCACTCCGCTAATGGGCGAAACTTCATTTTCGGCGGGACTTTTTATGGCAGTCATTTTTGCCGGACACTGTGAAATGTAAAAAATCCCGATCTCACCATTTTCGGCTCCCTGCCTTGCGAGGTGTTTTCTCAGGTAAATGGCAGAGATGTCGAGTGGTGGTTTTATGAGGACAAAGTTATTGACCAGCGACGGAAACCTGACCTGAATCAGTCGGACTATTGCCGGGCAAAATGTTGAAATCAATGGTTTTATATCACTCACCTCCGTAAGGTGGTATCGCAGCGCCTCCTTTAGAATCTGAACCGCATATTCGATTTCAAAAACATGTGTAAAACCAATGGAAAGCAGCGTATCCAGGATACTTCTCATCGGGTATTTTGATGGAAACTGCCCGAAAAATACTGCAGGAACGAGCGCAACCCTGTATTTATAGTTAAAGATTTGTGTAAAATCATCCTGTCGGGTAAGAATGGCATTCACCGGGCAAATTCTGTAACATTCACCACAGTCGATGCAACGGTCGTCCATCACTTTGGCCTTCCCATTCCTCACCCTGATGGCTTTGGTTGGGCAAATGTTCATGCACAGGGAGCATCCGTAACACCTTTCCTCATCAATTTTTAAGGAATGATAGAGATTATTTTTCTGATGTATCATATTTTTAATAGTCGTTTGTTGTCATTTGGCTTCGCCGGAATTTAGCTTCGCTGTCATTTGGCTTCGCCGGAATT
>CALFEP010000249.1 GCA_937950125.1 uncultured Bacteroidota bacterium | reverse complement strand
TTCAAAACAATCTTGAGTCTTCAGACAGTCCGTAAAATTTAAACTTTTATGAAAAATCTGTCTTCTCACGAACACCTGATTGTCCACAATCGCCCAACAATTTAGATGTTGTCATTTTATTTCACTGATATTATGTACTTTAATATTTGGTATGAATTTTTCAGGAAACGAAATAAACTTAAAATTACTGGTTATGAAACGATTTTACTTTTTACTAATGGCTGCTTGTATGATTGCCTACACAGCAACTTCGCAGAGTTTTTTACCCATGAAAGTGGCAAAAGACCGAAACCTGCATTCCTTAGGTGAAATTCAGGATGCGTTTTACGAATGGTCGCAAACGCAGGATATAATAAGGATTAGAGGAAACAAACCCTTTCACCGGTGGATGTGGTTTAACCAGATGCGCCAGCCTTTGTACGAAAACCAGAATATAATTTGGGAATATATTGAGGCTGCCCAATGGTTGCAAAGCCAAAAAGCTGAATCTGGTGATTTTGTGCCCAACTCCTGGGTTCCGGTCGGACCATTCAATTTGGTTCCATCCACTTCATCATCTCCCATTCACGACATTGGACGATTGAACTGTATAGCTTTTCATCCAACTGATTCTGACATTTTCTGGGTTGGCGCTCCCCAGGGTGGAGTATGGAAAACCTCTGACGGCGGCCAGAACTGGACACCATTGGGTGACGATCTTCCGGTTATGCGAATTAGCGATATTGCCGTGCAGACCGACAACCCGGATGTAATGTACATTTGTCTGGGCGATTATGGCTACATGGGACTGTTTAACGTGTATGTTGCCCGCCCTACCCATTACGGATTAGGCGTATATAAAACTACCGACGGCGGGCTTTCGTGGAACCCCACCGGCCTGACGTACATGATCGAAAATGGCTTTATGAGCCTGATGCGACGCGTTTTTATCAATCCTGAAAATCCTGACGAATTGGTTGCAGCAGGGACTTCAGGCGTTTTCAGATCAACGGATGCAGGCGACAACTGGACACAAATCAACGACTATTTTATCTGGGATTTTGAACAGGTGCCAGGAAACTATAAAACCATATATGCAACTACCTTTGAAGGGTTATCAGGAATAACCGGCGTTTATAAAAGTTTGGACTTTGGCCTTACCTGGCAATATCTTAACACCTCTATTCCAAAAACCGACAGCATCATCAGGGTTGAGGTAATTGTGGCGCCCTCCGATACAAATTATGTTTATGCAACCTGTGGTGGTTATGATGATGCCTTTTATGGTTTTTATCGGTCAACCGATGCCGGGCAAACCTGGGAAATGACCGCCGACAGCAGCCAGATCAATATTTTCGGACAGATTACAGGCGACCACACCAACAAATTAGCCCAAAGCAGCTATGACTTATGGATGAGGGTGGATAAATATAATCCTGAAATCGTTTATACCGGAGCCATGAACATCTGGGGAACGAATAACGGTGGCGAAACCTGGAACATCTGCTCCATGGGTTTCGACTGGTTTGGCGAAAGCATCCATTTCGACCATCATTTTGTAAAAGAAAATCCGTTGGATGAAAAGATATACTTTTGCTGCGATGGCGGATTATTCCGCACCGACAGCCTGGTGATGGGCAACAGCCACCTGTTCGACTCCTGCTACAACAATAATCATTGGAATACTGACTGTTACCAATTCGAAACCCAATGGGAAAACCTGAGTTCAGGATTGGTCATTACAGAGTTTTACCGCCTTGGCCTGAGCGCCAACAATCCCGGTTATGTGATTGCAGGCAGCCAGGACAATTGTGTTTTTTATAAAAACGACCTCGACGAATGGCTCAACCTTACTCAGGGTGATGGCATGGAATGTATGCTTCACCCCAACAATCCACAGACATTATACGCATCCAACCAGTTTGGAGTTTTATACCGTTCGTACAACGGCGGGCAAAATATGTCGCCCAATCCGGTCACATTGCCCATTCTTTATCAGGAGGGCGCCGGCGTGTGGATAACACCTTTTGTGATGGATCAGCAGCAGCCTGAAATAATCTATGCCGGGTTCAGAAATGTTTGGAAATCGGTGAACAACGGTTCAAGCTGGACGAAGATTTCCAATTTTACCAACATGCCGGGCTACACACAGCCAAAGCCCATCTGGGACATGGCCTTGTGCCCTTCAAACCCGGATGTGATGTATATTTCAAAACAACCCTACCCGGCCGCCAACATAGGAAATGCCGGAGAATTGTGGCGAACTACCGACGGCGGCCAGAACTGGACAAACATTACTTCCAATGTTTTTCCTGTTTACAGCGCTTATGTTAACGATATTGCTGTTACCGAAAATCCCGACAAGGCTTTTATTGTCAGCACAGGTTTTGTGCCGAATGAAAAGGTTTTCATGACCGAGGATGGTGGACAGACCTGGGTGGACATCTCTGGCAGTCTCCCCAATATTGCCGTTACTTCCATTGTCTATCAATTGGGCAGCCCTTTGCACGACCTTTATATCGGCACCGATCTCGGCGTTTTTTATAAGAATGACAACTACCCCGACTGGCAACCTTATAGCGACAACCTCCCCAACGTGGTGGTTAATGAGTTGGAGATCGATTATGTGGAAAGCAAATTGTACGCAGCCACCTATGGACGCGGAATCTGGGCCGCCGATCTGATGAACCCGGTGACAGGGATAGAACCTGGCGAAGCACAACTAAAAAATATGGAAGCCCTGATTTCACCCAATCCATGTAACGGAATTTTTACACTTGGCCTGTCAACTGATAAAGATAAGGAAGTGAAATTTGAATTGATAGATGTTACAGGTTTGGTGGTTTTAACTAAAAACCTGCACGTAAGCGAAGGTAGTAACACGAAAACTTTCAACATTTCACAACTTCCCGCAGGTGTTTATTTTGCAAAAATATCGTCGGGAACTCAATCGAAGGTGTGCAGGATTTTAAAGGATTGATCATTTACGGGAAAAATTTTATCTGACCGGGTTCGTTCATAGTAGCTGAAAAATTAAAAAAACGATGAGCGACGATTTACGAATCTGGAAAGACCAATATTTCATTTACTGGCATGAATGTGATTTTCGTGGTGAGGCTTCACTGACCGCTATATGCAACTTTTTACAGGAAACCGCCTGGCGTCATGCCGAAAAGCTGGGTTTTGGATACCAGGATGCCGGCAAAATAAACCAGTTTTGGGTGGTAGTAAGGTGGGCGATCAAGATGAAAAAATACCCGAAATGGAAAGACCGGGTAATTGTTGAAACATGGCCACGCAAACCCGACCAGTATTATGCCTTCCGCGATTACAAAATTACCACCATCGAAGGTGAGGAACTAGGTGCCGCCACATCAACATGGATGCTGCTGGATGCAACAACACACCGCCCGCAGAAAATGGAACTGGTGAAAACAGCCACCCACGTTATCCGTGATGTAAAGGCCATTGGAGAAGATGCCGCCAGACTAATATTTCCTGCCGAAATGCTTCCAACCGGTCGCCGTCAGGTAGCTTACAGCGATGTTGATTTTTATGGCCACGTCAACAATGCCCGTTATGTGGAATGGACACTCAACCTCTTCGACGAAGCGTTTCACAAGCAAACGCAAATTCATAATTTCCAGATCAATTTCCTGCAGGAATCGGGCTTTGGCGACGCCATTGATTTTTCCATACAGAAAAACACAACAGACGGAATCATCATCAAAGCCACCCGAACCCATGATGGAAAAGACGTTTTCGGGGCGGAGATGTGGGAGTAGCTTTTTTAAAGCAGCTCTTCTACCAGAATATCTTCATCCAAATCCTCCCAGTGAATGCCTTGACCACCTCCAATAAAACGCCAGTTATTACGCTGTGCGTCAGTGGCGTCTCTCAAGGTTGGAAACCACTCAACAGGGACAGCAATTTCACGGCCATCATCCAACTGAACATACATTTTTTCGTGCCTGAACCAAATGTCAGAGGCAATGGAGGATTTATTTATTGTTAAAGTACTCATCCCATTTTGCTTTAAAAAGTTCAACATTTTCAATCACAAATCTACGCATTTCTGCAATTTCACTCGCTTTGAAACGCCTTGATTTTATTAACTCAACAGGCTCAAGGTTTAATTTTCCATCCAGAAAAACACAACAGACGGAATCATCATCAAAGCCACCCGCACCCGCGATGGAAAAGACGTTTTCGGAGCGGAAATGTGGGAGTAGCTTTTTTAAAGCAGCTCTTCTACCAGAATATCTTCATCCAAATCCTCCCAGTGAATGCCTTGACCACCTCCAATAAAACGCCAGTTATTACGCTGTGCGTCAGTGGCGTCTCTCAAGGTTGGAAACCACTCAACAGGGACAGCAATTTCACGGCCATCATCCAACTGAACATACATTTTTTCGTGCCTGAACCAAATGTCAGAGGCAATGGAGGATTTATTTATTGTTAAAGTACTCATCCCATTTTGCTTTAAAAAGTTCAACATTTTCAATCACAAATCTACGCATTTCTGCAATTTCACTCGCTTTGAAACGCCTTGATTTTATTAACTCAACAGGCTCAAGGTTTAATTTTCCATCCAGAAAAACACAACAGACGGAATCATCATCAAAGCCACCCGCACCCGCGATGGAAAAGACGTTTTCGGAGCGGAAATGTGGGAGTAGCTTTTTTAAAGCAGCTCTTCTACCCTCCCACCTTTCCATCGTTCCATCATTCCACTTTTCCATCATTCCACTTTTCCATCATTCCACTTTTCCATC
>CALFEP010000248.1 GCA_937950125.1 uncultured Bacteroidota bacterium | reverse complement strand
AAGCGCTTTATTTGGTTTGGTTATTTTGAAAGGATTTATAGGAGAAAGATAGGAATATTTGAACTGTATGCTGGAATGAACGGATGATTTCTCAGACCAAGAAATTTCAGGATTGAACTCGTGCAAATCCCCACTCTTATCCCCTCTACCGGGAATTTCCGGTAAAGGGGGGAATGGGTTTTAGCTCGGAGGAGCTATTGAATGATAATTATTTTTTGATAACCAGCTTTGGTACCCGCTTTTAGGGAGACAGAGAAAGTTCCTGAGCCCAAACCAGAGATATCGATCGTAAATTTACGGTAACCAGAGGGGGAAGAAACGGTTTTAAGTTCTTTTACCCTCTGTCCGTAAGCGTTGTAAATTTGTACTTGCATTTGTTCCTGAATTTCTGCGTTCCATGAAATGGTGATTTCCGATGTTGCAGGATTGGGAAAGATATTGAATTTCAGTTCAGAATCACCTTCAGCAGAACCAATGGCCATTTCACCTGATTTCAAACCTGAAATGCCATGAACGGCGAAAAATCCCTGGTTAGGGAAGGTGGGTTCGAAAATGACTTCAAGTGCTGTTTCTTTGTTTTCGTTAATACAAAAATGTTTTAACGTAATTGGCTCATCTTCTATAAATCCCTCCAATCCTGAAGTCAGCGGATCATCTGCAAACAGCGTCAGGCAATGGTTTATGATAGGACTTGAAATTTCAACAATACCTGCACAAAGACCTAATGCAGTAAACCCGCCTATGAAGTCGCCGGCAGTTATTTTCATTGCAGAAATGAATTCTCCTGGAATCATCAACAGGTGACTTTGTGGGGTGGGCGAGGGGTTTGACCAGTAGAATGGAGTTGTTTGTTTTCCATCTGCAGTAATTAAGCCTTTTGTTGATTGAGTGCATTCTGGAAATTGTATGATCGAAATATCCGATAAAAGAATGTAATACGCTTTTCCTGGCGCCAGGTCACCAATTGTGTTTATTCCATATTGAGGCCAGAATATTTTAGTACCGGCAATTTCCTTTACAATCTGAATGTTGACATTTCCCAGACCGCCGTCAATTGCCACATTACAGGCTGATAATACCGGAAGAATGTGCCAGCCGGCTTCAAGTTCAAGCGATGTGTTGTCTGGTTGCAAACCCCTGAGTTTGATGTCGAAATCCTCAGTGGCTTTCGCCTGATAACCGGATGCATAGTTCCAGTTAAGCAGCGTATTAATACCTTGAGAAGGAAAATACATCCCGTTAAAATTGGATAAAACAACCAATTCCTCCTGATGATCTTCGAACAGGTATCCGAGATCATTGTTAAATGGCTCGATGTAGCCGGAAATGCCACTCCATCCCTGCACAACGTTGATCCATTGATAACTCCCAAAATCCCAGGGTTGCTGGAAGCCTTGTGTTAATGTAACCATTTCGTTCTGAAAGGTTTCCGTAACAGTTTCACCAAGTGTAAAGCTTATCGAAAAAGTCGGGGTACTAAAGAAATCACCCGCAGCTGCCACTACCTGCATCATCGAAGCGCTATCACTGGTACAGTCGTCGGGATACACAAATCCGCTGTTTTGCGGACTGTGCTGAAAGAAGTTCCATCCACCCCGATCAATCAGACATTGAATAACTTCACACGACTCACCGTCAAAATCACAATAGTCAATGCCCAATTCAACAAGATGGGGCATTTGAGTGCATAAATCCATGCTAAGAGTACCAGTAAAATAATTACCCCCAATTGCCAGGCTTTCAAGGTTTGGTAAATAATACAAATTATCAGGCAACGGTCCTGAAAATTGATTATAGTACAAGTTGAGAACTGTCAGATTGGGCAGCATTATGATCTCTTCGGGCAATATACCATGTAATAAGTTAAAGCTCAGCGACAAGATTGTCAAATTTTGCATACTCCAAAGTTCAACCGGAATTGTGCCTGAAAGTTGATTGTCCAGTAAAATAAGGGCATGAAGCATAGTCAGATTTCCTATTTGGGCCGGTATGTTTCCTGAAAATTCATTTTGACCCAAATCAAGATACCACAGGTTTGTCAGGTTCCAAATCACATCAGGAATTGCTCCGGATAACTGATTTCCACGCAGGTTCAGGTAAGTTAGTTGCGTCAGGTTTCCGATTTCAGGAGGCAACATTCCTGTAAGGTTGTTGAAATTCAAATCGATTTGCGAAACCCTGTTTTGTGTAATTGTAATTCCATGCCAGCTGTTGATTGGACCTGTAAGCCAGTTGTTTTGGTTAATCCAGTTAGTGCCATCGGTGGCATTGTAAAGGGCAACCAGCGCCAATGAGTCGGTGGATATACCGTATTCACAATTATCCGGATAGGTAAACCCGGAATTTTGCGGACTGTGCACCAAATGATATAGTGGCGGATTGTCAATCAGACATTGGATTACATTACAATCTTCAATTCCAAAATTATTGAATTCAAGAAAGATGTGCTGAAGGTTGATCAGGTCATCACAAATTCCTGGCGGAAGGGGACTGGTAAACTGATTGTTGTTTATCCTAAGCAATTCAAGATTAACCAGGTAAGTGATGTTATCAGGAATCACTCCTTCAAGGCTGTTGTCGTTCAACTGTAATTGTTCCAGACTCACCGCATCAAAAAGCTCCTCAGGAATGGTTCCTGTGAGATTATTATTTTGAAGCCACAGGTATTTTAAAGCTGTGAGGTTGCCTAATGATGCAGGAATTCCTCCTGTAAGCTGATTTGAATTCAGTTGGAGATTGTTAAGCAGACTCAGATTTCCGAATTCAGGAGGTATCGGGCCGGAAATATCCGTACCGGCAATCCACACCTGCTGCAATATTTCCATATTACCGATGGTGGAGGGTATGCTTCCGTAGATGGGATTTACTCCCAGGTTCAGTTGCTGGAGGGCAGTTAAGTTTCCGATGGACTCCGGAATGGTTCCCACCAGGTTGTTAAGTTTAAGATCAAGGTAGGCCACCCGATGGTTGATAACCGAAACCCCATACCACGTGTAAAGGGGACCCGTTAACCAGTTTGTGTTATTGGTCCAGTTTGTGCCATTGGTGGCATTGTAAATATCCACAAGTGCCAGTGAGTCATCCGTTAGATTGTCGGTAAAGTCGTTATCACCGGGTTGCTGGAAATCTTCCGTGAGTATAGTTTTAAGATTTGGAAAGGATTTGGAAAGGGGTTCGCCGAGATTCCATGCAAAGCAAAATCCAAGGGCTTGAAAATGATTGCCAGATGTTGAAATCATATTCTGTGAAAAGCCGGTAATTTCAGCGATTATAAGTGTAAACAACGTAAGTTTTTTCATGGCGATTGAATTTTATTGGTTACCATAGTATTTGTTTTCTCTGAATTTGTATTGTCCCCGGCATTAAAAGTTTCCGGAGTACAAATACTTGCCTTAAAAATTGATCCGCTTGAAAAACCCGATGATAGTGTAATGGATTCTAAGGCAACATAAGTTCCAATTGTTAATGGGTTGGATAAAACCATTGTCGCCGGAAGTTCAGGAGTGAAGAAAAAAGTAATAGTCTCACCAATTGATCCTATATTGGAAATGTCAATTCCGCCAGGATCGCCATTTGAAAGAAAGCAAGCAGGGTCTGAATAGTCATTGAATTCAGTTCTTCCAACATCTGATGAAAAATTTGCGTCATTAATGTATCCGTTGCTTGTGAGCGATCCCTGAGGTCTAAAAACATACAATTCATCGGGAGGACCATTTCTGTTGCCATTTCCATCTTCATCAGTGTTTACCCTGTATATTAACAATCCGGATGCAGGTACAGAACTTTCGAATACACCTTCTTTTTTTCTAAATTCAAGTACAAAATATTCATAGTCATCATTTGGTGATAGAATTTTAAAACAATTGTTCTCAGAGTTTGTAATTGGATTCAAACTATAAGTACCACATCCGGAAATCTCTGGTATTTCATCTATCCATCCACCATACCTGAATTTCATGTATGCACTCATGGATTGAGGAGGATTCTGACTATTAGCCATAATGTCCCAGGGTCCGATTGGAGTTCCCCATTCCTCATAATGATAAAGGTCGGGTGCACCAAAAGTGTGGAACATCTCATGACAAAGTACGCCATTTCCTTCATCAATTATCATTTCCTGGATTTGGAAATTATAGTCATAAACCCTCTTTCCATTAATATTAACAGTTAATGAGTATAACGACCACTGATGCGGCCACAATAACTCATTCCATCCATCAGCATCTCCTCTTATGATAAAACAAACATTATCAACCTTTCCATCATTGTCTCCATCAATATTCAGGCTGGTAGGAACTTGGTCTGCAACAAAGTTGACTGCTCTTTTAAGCAAGTTGTGTTCTCTTGATCTTCTTTCGCCACCTTCCGGACCACCTGAGTATCCATTAGGATTTGACGTAGCATTGTAAGGTTGAAAATAATTTCTTGGGTATGAATCCTGATATGAAATAACCATTGGACCCGTATTAGACGGGTAAAAAGTTGAACTAATAGTTAGTTGATTATAAGATACTTCTGAGAAATAATTTCTCATCGAATTAGCCCCTGAAACAATTGAATTAAATAAATCACTATAAATGGTAACATCTTCACCAAATTCTGTTTCATCACTGAACCGGATATAGATAATTAAGTTATTTAAAGTTCCTGTATGCGGTGCTTTGGAAGGCGGATCATCTTTTTTGTATTCGTAAAACTTGTTCCTAATTTTCAGGTAGGATTCTTTAGAGATTAAATTGTACGCTGTGATTCCTACATCTGACGGATTTACCGAGTTGACACGATACTCCGAGGGTATCAGTTTTACACCATCTTTAATTGCATAATATAAAAATCCATCTTCAGCAAAAATTATTGTAAAACCGTTTTCATCATGGAGATAATTAAAAAATTCGTCACCAGATACAAAACAACTTATGACTGTTGAATCAGGAAGTATAATTTGCTTAGGTAAATTTTTTAAATATGCTCCACTTACAAATGATGGCATTGCAAAAATGCATGTCAATAAAATCAGAATATTGAAAATTCTTTTTGGTTTCATAAATTTTATTTTTTTAAATTGTTTAGAAAATTATCAACCTGCTTTGTCAATTCGAGATTTTTTTTCACCAAATCGTCAATCATTTTCTGTTGTTGAATAGTGTAAAGCGTAAGTTCCTCAATCTTCTGCAAAAGCTTAGCATCCATATTCCCCAGGCTAATCCCGTTTTCTTCAACATCCTGTGCAGATGGGATATCTGGCAAATGGTTGTTTTTTTCGATGAAAAGTTCAAGATTGTTTAACGACATTAAATTATAATCATCTTCGAAAACAAAGTCTGACCATCCAGTATTGACAATCACCTCCTTAGATCGGATAGTCCCATTAACTGAAAGAGTATGAGTTGGATCGGAAGTCCCAATGCCGACTCTCCCTGTACCATACTGAAAAGTCATCACATCAAGAAAATGTTTCTCATCCCTGATAATGAGGTTATCACTCTGCCATCCCCTGAAAAAGGGGAAAATCCATTGTATTTGAGATTCACCTGTCTCGAAGAATTTAATTCCACAATTTGCATTCTGAGTCCTTAACTGGCTCATGTATCCATCGCCATGGATGGAAAAAACTTCTTGCTGAGGTCCTTCACAGCTTAAAATTTTCCCTGGCCCACTTTGCAAAATAGCTACTGTTGGATCAGATGAACCCATTGAAAAGAACATACCGGCGGTTCCGGTTGACAATGAATTATTCTCAACATATAATGTTGGAGAATCAGAATCAGCATAGTTTTTAAAATAACCTGCAGTGTACGGGCAATTTTGCCAACCCGAATGGAATAAAGCATAAGGATTTTCTTCTCCCACACCAACCTGGCCATTTTGGTTGATAAACATTCTTTTTGCCCCGTTTACTCCAAAATAGAGTTTTTTTCCAACCCCGCCAATAAATGGTGCAGTGGAATTATCACCGCTGGTATTGTCACGAAACGACATACTAACCTCAGAATCTCCCGATTGCAGGGTCAACAGACCATTTTCAGTTGGATGAAAAATATGGAGTTCGTCAGCCGGTTCGGATAATCCAATACCAACCCTGCCATTATCCTGCACCCTGAACAGCTCGCTGTTCTTATTGTGGACAACTCTGAAGGCCTTATTGGTTGAATTATTGTCTTCATCAATACTTACCTCAACATTGCCAAATGAAACCAATGCCAGTGTGTCGTCGCTGGAGTAAAGATTGCCCACCTTCGATCTGCTGTTATTATCCAACCTGACGGTAAACCGTGTACCCCCATGAACATCGAGCAGGCTGCCCGGCTGTGTAGTTCCTATTCCAACATTGCCTGATGAATAATAAATATTGTTTCCGTTATATTGCCATGCAGAGTTTCCCCCGCTTTCTTTTGCATAAAGCGCATAGGGCACTGCCATCAACTGGCTGGTTCCGGCCAGCAGGTAATTTGTACCTCCGTTAATATCGAAACTGATCTCCAAAAAGTAATCATCAGCTCCCCAGTCGATTGTTGCAAAATCACCTGAAACAACTGTGCCTTGCCCTATCACCAGGTTGGCAAGTCCGAATTGATTGGTGGCTGCAGTATGGGTTTCGGCATAAACCTCAGTCCCTGCTGCGCTCCCCTGCCGAATTTTCATCTGAAAGGATACATTTTGATTTGCCACAATTTCGCCTTCACTGTCTCGTACAACAGTCTGGTATTTAAAGCCCTGTGGCTGTGCCATTACGCCAATGGCCATAAAAATTGCGATAAGCGTAGTAAAATAATTTCTCATATTTCCTCCTTGTTTTAAAAAGATATTTATTAATGAATTTTGAAAAGTGTTTTTGAATTGGTGTGTATAAAATTCCGATGTACCACCTCCCTCCCCTTTCCAAGTGACTTTTTATATCATAGGAGAGGGGGCGCAGGCTTTATCTCTGCTTTTCGGGAAGTGGGTTTTAGCCCGGAGGAGCTATTTCGCTTTTAACAACTTGTGTGAAACAACCTGTTTATTGGTTTTCAATTTGCACAGATAAATCCCTTCCGGCACGTCGCCGGCCTGCCATTCCACCTGATGAATGCCGGTAGCCAGTTTTTCATTCACAAGGGTGGTGACCAGTTGTCCCAATTGGTTGTAAATGGCAACTTCTACATTGGAAACCTCTGTAAGGGTAAATTCAAGAGTGGTTCTGCTGGTGAATGGATTGGGGTAGTTGGTAAGTTCCAAAGCGTTTGTTACGGATTCAGGTTTTTCAATTCCGACCACATAGGGAATTGAGCCGTATTCATAGGGTCCCATGTCAACGATCAATCCGCCGCCGCCATCCCAGATGCGCACATTTCCCAGCAGATCATAAGGTGGCAGGTTTAACCCCGTAACATCGGGAATACCGGCATCAATACACGGAGAGCCATCGCGCAACTGGTAATTCAGCGCCAATGCATCGGCAAATTCCGGATCAGCATCAATGTTGTTTTCGTAAACACCGGTTCCAATGCCATAGGGACCGATACCGGCCTGCCCGCCTTCGATGTCGTTGTATTTGATGTCCACATTGCAGTTGTTGGACGAAATATAAATCTGACTGTTTTGCGGAGCGGTATTGCCCCGGAATATGTTGTTGATCAGGTCGGGATCTGATCCATCATATATTTCCAAAGCACCTCCGCTGAAATTGGAGTGGTTGTTGCCAAAGGTATTGTTGAGCAGGATTGGGCTTGAATTGGTGCTGATTACCATGGCGCCACCACCATCTAAAGTATAATTCAGGGAAGTGTTGCGATAGAATAAACAGTTGGCAATGGTGGGTGAAGAGGCTGCATAGATTGTAATGCCTCCGGACCAGTTGGCACTGTTGGAGCTGAATACACAGTTCCTGATTTCAGGACTACTGGTCCATAATGCAATAGCTCCTCCGCTGGCTTTATATTGTCCGTTGAACAAAGCTCTGTTATGATGGAAAATACAGTTCCCGATAACTACATTGCTGTAATTCCTGATGCCGATTGCTCCACCGGAATTATAAGGAGAAGAAAAAGGAACCGGCGGTGGGGCAGAGCCATACTCAAAAATACAGTGTCTGAAAACAGAAGCAGGATTGCTTGCCGAAGTACCGTCAAATCCAATATGGCCCCAACCCAGTTCGGGATTCACAGCCGTGAAAACAATACTACCGGTATTGCTCGTGTCACCGATGGCCTGCAGCGATCCATTAACCATGAATTGAATGCGGTCGGAGCATTTTACCCAAACACCCGGATCAATCACCAGTGACTGTCCGTCAGGGATGGTAACGTCGCCGTTAACAATGTAAGGATGACCGGCCATGGTCCAGTGACCTGAAATATCTCCGGTTTCTATCTGCGTTCCACGGGGAGGTAAAGCCACCAGTTTTGCTTCATCAATCTGCCAGAAGCCGCCATTAAGCCTTCCATTGCCGCTGAATGTCTGGTTGGCATAAGTCGACTTGATGGTGACTGTTTGAATCTGCCGCTGTTCCATATCTTTAAAAAATGAAGCAGCTATAGCCTGTATTGCTCCTGAACTGTTTTCGGAAGCATCGTAAATGGAAGTGATAGCCGTTGTTCCCCACCATCCCAGGTCAGGGTTATTATCGTCCTGGTATGTTTTTGCCGTGTCGCAGACAAAGCCAAACACTTTTTCGCCGTTGATCTCAGCGGTTATATCGGAATGATAGAAATTTACATGATGAATCGGAAAAATATAGCTCCAGTCCTCCCCTTCGATATCTTCGCCAATATCGCGCAACCCCATTTTCAATTTAACCTGTTCGGGGGTAAAGCCCCTGTATTGAAGCTGCAAGGCGAAATTTTGAAACCCAGAACCATTTTCTCCCAACAGCCTGGCAAAACCGGCATTCGGATCGGGGTCAATGTCATCATAATCCCTTGAAGCGATATAGTACAACTGATTGTTGTGACCATTGCGCTTTGGTTCCGGGCCTGTTCCGTCGGCATCCCAGCCGGCAAAGCCCTCATGATTTGCGGCCAAACCATTGAAAGGCAGTTCGGGGCGGCCTTTTTCGATGTTGCCTGTAAAGTTATAATATGCACCATTCCTGCCATTGCCGCTGAAAGCCTGGGAAGTGCCGATTGAATTTGTATTTACTCTTATCTCCTGGTCACCCACATCCTGCATAAATGCAGCCGCCACATTCTGAACAGCCGAAGAACTGGCCCCGGAGGCATTAACAGGAACAAAGAAATTACTTTCACATTCCCATTGCCCTCCGGTTGATGGTCCATAATGAAACATCATGTAATTTGACAGTCCTGTGATCATGAGTTCATCGTTGAGGTAAATTGAAAGACTCAATGGATAAAAGTTCAGATAACTATCCTGGCCAAAAGCAAACCAGTCAGAGCCCTCCAGGTCAGCACCCTGAGATTCCAGTCCAAGTTTGATTTTCAACTGCTCAATAGTGAAACCGTTATCATTGAGCGCCTGTGCAAAGGCAGAAAAATCACCAGTAATGCTGGTTGCATGGGCACTGTACTGGGAATTGGGATTAACATAATCCCGGCCTGCTACATAATAAAACGTATTACCATGGCCATTGCCATTAGGTTCTGGCCCGCTGCCATCGGCATCCCAGCCGGCAGAGCCTTCGTTTTGACTGATATATCCCTCCAAACTGATTTGACTCTGGACTGCTTGAAAAGCATATATTCCGATAACTGCTGTTAAAAGAAACTTTGTAAAGGTATTCATAACTCCTCCGGTTTTTTGGTTAATGAATTTTTTAAATTAAAATTTCATTATAAAATTACTTCTGCCAATTGGCCGGATGGAGTTAAATGATTGAACGCTTGAAAAAAATGATTGAACGCCATTATTTTGGTGACGAACGATAAATCCAAACCAAAATGATGTTGGAAAAAATTGGAAAGAAAGGCAGAATACCGGCAAAAAAAGGAAGAAAACTGGGCTAAAGTTTTTGTGGTTACCTGTCAACCGGAAGTTGTTCGCCTTCCGATTTGGCAATGATGACAGCTCCACAGCTATCACTCCAGACATTCACGGTGGTCCTGAACATGTCCAGAATTCGGTCAACCGCAAGAATGAGCCCGACGCCTTCCAGCGGCAGGTTTACCGCTGACAGGATAATTGTGATCATTACCAGCCCGGCCATGGGTATGGCCGCAGCACCTATTGAGGCTAACAAGGCAGTAATTACAATGATCAACTGGTTAAAAAAAGTCATTTCGACACCATACGCCTGGGCAATGAACATGGTTGCCACACATTCGTAAAGTGCTGTTCCGTCCATATTTATCGTAGCCCCGAGTGGTAAGGTAAAACTTGATATTTTGTTCGAAACACCCGAATGTTTTTCGACGGCATCGAGGGTAAGTGGCAGGGTGGCGCCAGAGGAAGAAGTCGAAAACGCTGTAAACAGAGCCGTTGACATATTTTTTACATGTACCATTGGTTTTGCTTTCCCAATAAAATATAAAAATAGAGGTAGGGTAATGAATGCATGAAAAACCAAACCGCCAAGAACGGTTCCCATGTAGAGACTCATGTTTAAAATTAATCCAATCAGGTCATCCTGGTCGGCTACAACTTTTATCACAATTCCGAAAATCCCTAAGGGTGTGAACCTGATGATAAAATGCACAATTTTCATCATAACCTCAAACACAGCATTGAAAAAACCGACCAGGAGTTGTCTTGGTCTTTCATCAATCTGGGTGATAAATGAACCGAACAAAATGGCAAAAAAGATGATCGAGAGCATGTCGGCCTGTGCAAAAGCTTTGAAAATATTTTCAGGCACAATCCCCGTTATTATATCCCTGAAACTTTGCTGGGCTCCGGCCAGTCCTTCAACGTTTTGTGTGAGATTAATCTGCGCACCATCACCGGGTTGAATAATGTTTACCAGCATAAGTCCTGCCAAAATGGCTAATGTGCTGGTGGTTAAATAATAAGCCATGGTTTTCAGACCAAGTCTTCCCAGGTTGCTGCCACTGCCAATTCCGGTAACCCCGGAAATCAAAGAACTTAAAATGAGCGGGATAATGATCATTTTCAGTGAACGTAGAAAAATGTCACCCATCCAACCGAATATCATAACAATTTTGTTTTTATAAAGGGCATCGACAATTTGAGGGAAATGTTCATCCAATTCAGCGGGGAGCAACACTTTTGTCAGTTTATCCTTCAAGGCCTGTTGAGTGTTAAATTCCTGATAACCCATAGTGTTAATTTTTTTCAGGATAGCTTTATCAGAGATGCTTTTTTCCAGTTTTTTTCCTGATGATGCATCAAAAACGTATTTTGTCGGAAAAACAATGCCACAAGTGACTGCCAAAACAATCGCAATCAATATTTGCCAGTGAAGCGCAATTTTTTTCATCAGTTATTTTTCAGTAAAACAAATAATTCCGGCTAAGGTACAAAAAAAATTTCCGTCCGGGTTGATACTCAAAATCATGATGAATGAGAAAATGGGTTCGCAACCCGCCACAAATCAAGGTAATGGGGTTTTAGCAATGTGTGAATTGTTTGCATGGATGAGCTCAGTCTAAAAAGCTCCGAAATGCTGATTTTTAGTGTTTTTTGCCCTGTCCCTAAATGGAGGAACACTAAAAATCAGCTGGTTGCAAAAGTCCCCATTGGGCTTGTCCCGATCATCGGGAGATTTAGGGGTTAAGTACCTTTTTAGACTGGACTCAATCTTGATTTTGGGCTAAAGCCCGGACACAGAAGGTGTGATTCTTCAACTACCCCGGCGTTAATGTAGAGTTTGAGGAACCTCTTCCATAAACAAATGGGATTCTTCACCTCCAGACCCTATAAACGAATGGAAAATCCTGTTCCCATGTTTCTTTTAAATTAGCTCCTCTCGTATCAGACCGATAGATTTACAATATCATCCGGGGTAAAAACAACCATTTCAGGATGAGATGCCGGCATTTTTTGAAACAGGACTTTGATTATGTTTGATAAAAATAATGTTTCTCAAGCCTAATAAAATTTTTAATCATTTTTCAGGCATAAAAGTTTAAACAAAGATGATTTGCCTTGTAGCAGCCCTGAAGAAATCTTCAGACCATAATTCAAGCATCCGAACATCCGTAACGAAAGGCGATACTTCCTCTTTCGCCTGTGCAACATCCAGATGGTTAACAGCATTATCAAGTAGTTCAATTATTTTGCTTTGAGAAAGAGGTACCGACAAATCGTAATGTCCGGAGGCTCTCATTCGCTGTTCCAGGTGAAATGTATTCACTTTGGGATGTTTGGAAACATACCAGGCAAAATCGTACCAATCGCGGCCTTTCACACGATTTTTCCATTTTCGGCAAAGCACTGCATGCAGTTTTCCAGCAAATAGCGATGGCAATGTGTAGGAACGCACAGCAAACTGAACCGGCGAAAATACATACTTCATCTCATCGTTGAAACCGGTTGGGGGATTGGTGTCAATTTCAAGTTTAATTTTCAACACCGACTGAGGATGAATTCCGGATAAAAACTCCTTTGGAGTATCAATAACCAGCAGTTGCATGTATGTATTTGTTTTAAGGAAGGCTGATTCAATGGCTGAGTTTTCTGGTTTTTGGCGGGGTTCAAAACCAACATCAATACCGAAGGCTTTGAATTCATTTTCGAGCGCATTTTTGAATCTGGAAAAATTAAACCCATTATCAGTTTTTAACAGGGAAAAATCCAGGTCTTCCGAAAAACGGTTTAAACCATATAATATTCGCAAAGCTGTACCTCCATAGAAAGCAGCCTCATTGAAAAACTTAGCCCTCCATAGCCCAAGCAGTGCAATCGACTGCATAATTTCCCTCAATTCCACTACAATCTCACCCAGATTTCCGGGCAGTGGCGATGGCAGCATTCTTCTGATTAAATCATTCATGCCTAATCACTTTTTTAAATAAAAAATCAACCATCCACCCAACTTTTCGTGTTGAATATTTCTCTTTAATCTCGCGCAAATTTCCCGATGTTAGCACACCTGTGAGCGTGGTTTCATCAATCCGAAGATCATCAAACAAATAACTTTCAAAGGATGCTGGTGAAGATGGTTTGAAACGTTTATCCGTCCATACTTTATCGGCCAGTGCCTTAATGGGAAGGGCAATGAGCCATTGATAGTTACCTGATTTTTCGATAGTCAGGCCACACGAGAAACTTGGCTGAGGGATGTGGGTATAAGAAAACCGTCCAAGTGGGGTTTCATAAATACGCGATCTGGTGAAGGTAACAGAAGTGATGGTGGTCACTTTTTCGGGGATCAATCCAAAATAGCTTAGTGCAAAATCAAGGCTTATGGCAGATGGTCCGTAAACCAAATTGGCAATGGCTTCATGCAACACAGGCTGTTTGTTCCAAAAATCGTTAAAACAATACAATCCCTTTCTGATCCTGATTATTTTCTCTTGTTGCAACAATGAAGTCACCACATCCCGCGGTTTATTGTAAGCCGACAAAGCCAACATCAGTTGATTATAATCGAATACATCTCGTTCGATCTCTTTTCGGAGTAGTTCAATTGTGCTCATTTTTAAACACCAAAGTCCGGTTTTTTTGGACATTGGCTGCAAAATTAATAATACGTTACGAAAAACAAATGAATTTATTTGGTAAATCAGGAATCATTTATTTCAAATTTCAAGAAGGTGTAAACTCCGGCTAATTTTGGCACTCCGCGTGCTTTGTACGCTCGATTAATATTTCTAAACAGGCACCTCAAACACCACCCGCGTCCCTCGCGCTTCGCCGTTTTCGTCTTTCAGGTCAAGGATCTCCATCGTGATCTTGTTTTTCAGCCTGCGATTGAGCACTTTGATGCGTTCCTGCGTGATGGAGGTGGCCAGCGACTTGTGGTCTTTGTCGAATTGCCGGCGGAGTTCGTCCGATTTTTCCCGACCTATACCATCGTCTTCGATAATCAGCTCCAGGCCTCCATTCCGCTGCCCGAACCTAACGCTGATATGTCCCTTTTCGGTTTTGTGCTTAATGCCGTGCTCGATAGCATTTTCGATAAAAGGCTGCGCCAGCATGGGCGGGATAAAGGTGTTTTCCACATCCAGCTGATCATCCACATACAGGCTGAAGTCGAATTTTTGGGGGAAGCGCACTTTCTGCAGTTCAAGGTAGTTTTCGATGGTATTGATCTCCTGCTCCAGGGTGATCTGCTCTTCCAGCGAGTTGTTCAGGATGCTCCGAACCAGTTCCGAAAAACGCGACAGGTAAATACTGGCTTTGGTGTCGTCTTGCCTTACGATAAAATTCTGCACGCTGGCCAGCGAGTTGAAGATGAAGTGGGGGTTCATCTGGGAGCGGAGCAGGCGCTGTTGCAAAAGCAAGTACTGGCGGCTGTTTTTTATTTTGTTATGCTGGTGCAACAAGAAAGCAATAAGGACAATAATTACCATGAGTACGGCCAAACCACTTATGAACCAGGTAAATTGATACAACCTGAACTCCTTCAGTTCGTTGGACTGGCTCAGGGCAGAGATTTCCGCATCCTTGCGTTTGGTTTCAAACCTGGTTTGTATTTCCACTGCCTCACGGTTGCGGGTGAGCTTGTCGAGTGAATCTTTTGCAGTGGTGTAGGCCATCAAATAACGCATGGCCGGGCGGAGGTCGTCCTTTTCCTGATAGTGCCGGTATAAATCACGGTAGATCCATGTAGCATATCTGTAGATGGTTTCTTTCACCATTTTTTTGCTGAAAGGGAAAAAGAGTTCGGCCCCGTAAGAAATCGTATATTTAAGAGAATCATAGCGGTAAAAAGAACTTCTGGTCGTCATCTCTTCCAGTAATTCTGCAGCCCGCAGCCATGATTTCTCTGCCTCCTGCTTTACCATATTTTTAGCATGAAATGCTCCAAGCTCCCATGCCGCCACGAAAGCTGATCGTATGTAGCCATTGTACTCAAGCCAGTTATAGGCTTTCTGATAATAATAGAGTGCAGAATCTGGCTTGCATTGAACGGTATAAATTGAAGCCAGCCGGCGCATAAATTCATGTTTGAGAGCAGGGACACTCTGGTTTACCTCAGGATATGACAGCGTTTTCCAGTAATGATAAATAGCGCTGTCGACGTTCCCAGACTCCAGAAAACAGCTCGCCACCAGCGACTCGTGCACCAGCAGGTCGGTGATATCGAAGCCATGCTTTCGTCCGGCTTCCAGGTAGCGTTGGTAAATAATTAAAGCCGTATCGGAGCGACCTGTCATGCGGTAAGGCAAACCAATTTTTGAAAATGTCCTTATTGTATCAAATAAGCCTCCCACAGGATTGCCCGCCGTGTCTATGGCACGATATCCCGGAATAACCTGGTCTTCTACAATTTCAATTGCTTTTTCGATGTTGTTTGCATAGAAATGGGTGGTGGCAATTTCCATATACATGGCTGCGACTTTTCTCAGGTTGCCAGTTTCCTCATAGATGTAAAGCGCTTCATAAAAGAAGTTCAGGGCATCGGGGTAATTGCCTTCATAAAAATGGATAAAGCCATAGTTGCTGTAAGCCGTGGCAATGCCTTCTGTGTAATTCATTCGTTTGGCCAGCATCATGGCCTGATCAGCAAAGTGGGTACTTTTACCGGCATCTTCAAATGAAAAGGAGACAGCCAGGCGGTTCAGGGTTTGAATCCTTTCAATACCTTGCTGTGTGGGCATCACCTTCAACAGACTGTCAACCGGATACCACTCAATTGCAATAAAAACCCTGGCATGTGCTTCATACAGAAGGAAAGCCAACAAAGATATGAGGAGAATCCTGTTTTTCATCTGCACTCATATTACCCTGCCAGTTCATCAAACAATTCCAACAGCCGCTCCCTTCCGCGTGTTGAGGCGGTGATTTTATCGCCGTTGCTCATCACCACACAACCCCCATCCTGTTTTTCGAAACGTTTAATGTGCTTCAGGTTGATCAGGCTGCAGCGGTGCACCCGGAAAAACCCTGACCCGGAAAGCAGTTCATCATAATCTTTGAGCAATTTCGACACCAATATTTTGTCGCCGTCGGCAAGGGTGAAGCGGGTGTAGTTGCTGTCGGAGGAGCAGTGGATGATGTCCTGCACATTCACCAGGTAAACATTATCGGAAGTTTTCAGGATAATTTTGCGGTTGGGGTTTTCGGGCGAAGCGAGGTTTTCTTTGAGTGCGTCTAACTGAACATCGAACGAACTTTGTACCTGTCGCTCGGCGCGACTGACGGCTTCGGCCAGCTTTTCGGGATTCACAGGTTTGAGCAGGTAATCCACCACGCTGAAGCCGAAAGCCTGTATAGCATATTTTTCCCAGGCCGTAATAAAGATGATCTTGAACCCGATGTGCTCAAAACGGTTGAGCAGGTCGAATCCGGTGCCGTCGTCCATCTTGATGTCGAGCAGCACCAGATCAGGCCGCTTTTCCTGAATTTCCCGGGCGCCTGTGGCTACACTGCCGGCCTCGCCTACCACCTTCACCTGCGGACAGAATTTCTGCAGCAGGCTGTGGAGCGTTTCCCTTACGTGCGGCTCGTCGTCAATGATGAGGGTGCGGAGCATGCGTTGCGGTTTAATTTTGCCAAAGATAGGGAAATTCATTGTTAGGAAATTATTGTACGAAAAAAGCTTTTAAGAAATTCAGAAAGCAAAATCCCATCAGGCCTCACCGCCTCGCTCAGGCCTGATGGGGTTAACAAGGGCTAATATTTAATAATTTTCTGTGTTACTGTTCTCTCGCCGGTGTGAAGACGGAGGAAGTAGAGGCCGGAAGGCTGGGCAGCAATATTCATTTCGACCTGCCTGTATCCCGGCTGCATCCAATTATCATAAATAAGTGCCACCTCCTGACCCAGATGGTTAAGCAATGTGATGATTACCGGAGCTGCATAAGTAAGATCGAAACTTATAGTAGCCTGATGATTCATAGGATTGGGATAAACTGAAAGTTTTACATCTGATGCTTTGTTTACCGGGTCATCAATCCCGACCCAATTCTGCGCCGGTGGCAAGAGGAGTGAATCGAGAAAATAAAATGCACGTGTCTTGAAATCATTTGGCATATTATGGCCTCCGGTATGAGAATAAAACTCGTAGGGTAATCCAAGCGCATCAAGGGTGTCTGCCAGTGCTGCATTTGCTTCATAAAGTTGCCATTCATCATTTGTCCCGCAGCAGTAAAGAATACCTACACTATCTTCGGGCAGGGTGTTATGTAGCAATGGAATAATATCCTTTGTATGAAGCTTTTGCCAAACCGTGTCTATTGGTTCACAATACTCATTAAAGGGGTACTCCACTATTGCCGGATTAATGTAGGTTTGCGGAGTATTTAAATTCGGGGCTGCTGCGCCCGCTAAAAGGAACATCCATTTTGTGAAAGATGCACCGTTTTGATAGGAATAGCTGTAGGGAGGCCCTAAGTTCTCTGTAAGCAGATTTGCCTGAATATTATCAACGAGCATTTGAAAGTTAAGCGTTGGGCCATTGGCAGCAAAGGCACAAAATTTATTCTTGTGCAGCAAGCTATAGCGAAATGCCCCATAACCACCCATAGATTGACCGATAATCGCCCGCCCCTTTCGGGTAGGAATGGTTCTGAAGGATGCATCAACCCAGTCAATTAAGTCATTGACATTAAAATCCTCATAATTTCCCCAGAGTATGGAATTTAGATAACAGCTTCCCTCAAAAGGCTCCACCCAGTTATCTGGGCTTACAATAATAACGGGATCAATCATTCCCGCTTCAATCATTGTACCGGCTATAGGAATAATCTCACTTACACTGTTATGGTTACCGGTCCATCCGTGCAGGTAATAGATTACCGGATAGTAGTTGCTTTCCGGATAATAGAAGTATTCAAGCGGAAGGTAAACGTTTACCCAAATTTCATCATCCAACGCTGTACTGTAAATTTTTGCCGTGATCTTGGTCATCAATTGTGCATTCAGGTTCATCACCATGCCGCACAATATGGCTGCTGCGATAAGCGTAATTTTTTTCATCTTTTCCTGTTTTTAAGTTATTATTTTGAATAAGAACCCTATAAAGTTATGGCGCCAGAAAAGCGAAAGAGGAAGAAATGCGTGAACGCCGGGAAAAAATGCGTGAACCTCGGGAAAAAATGTATAAACGAATTCGTCGGTGGGAATTTCGGTGGCTGGTCAGGGTATGAAAATATGGAAACGGGAGTGATTATTTACCTAATCAGGCGCCGCTGATCTTCACCGGTATCCCGGATTACATTTAAACCCGTGTTTGAAAAACCGGTCGTCAGGGGCTGCCCGCTCCACCCTCTCCTTCGCCGGAATCGGAAAAGTCCGCTTCTTTCTTCTTCAAGGTCGGACAAGCCACGCTGATATCCTCACACCGCCAACTCAAACACCACCCTTGTTCCGCTTGGGTTTCCATCTTCGTCATTTAGGTCAACGATGCTGAAATTGATTTTGCGCTTCTGGTTTTTGTTCAACGATTTAATGCGCTGGCGGATAATTTCGGTAGCCATTGATTTGTAGTCCTTTGGATCGCGTTGATAAATTTCGGATGCCTTTTTGCGGCCAATTCCATTGTCTTCAACCTCAATCATCAGCATTCCCGATTTTGACAGGAACCTGATTTTCAGCAATCCTTTGGTTTCTTTGTGTCTGAATCCGTGTTCGATGGCATTTTCGACGAAGGGCTGTATCAGCATTGCGGGAAGTTCGAGGTTGTCAATATCCAGGTTTTCATCCACTTCAATGGCAAAGTCAAACTTTTCGGGGTACCTTATTTTTTGCAGGGCAAGGTAGTTTTCGAGGGTGGTAAGTTCCTGGTCAAGGTTCACCGTTTCCTGTGCTGAACTTATCAGAATGTTGCGCATCAGTTTCGAAAACCTGGTGAGGTAATGGTTGGCCAGGGCAGGCTGCTCGCTGATAATGGAATTTTGAACAGTAGCCAGCGCATTGAAAATAAAATGTGGATTAAGTTGCGAGCGGAGCAGTTTCTGATGCAAACAATTTTTTTCGTGCTCAGCCTTGAGTTTGTTCTGCCTGATCAACAACATCAAAAGCAGAAATGATACGATCGTAAATCCTGAAACGCTCAACAACAAAAGCTTTCGGTTTGAAGCTTGTTTTTGATGAAGCTCATTTTCTTTGTTTAACAATTCAATCCGCGTTACATTTTTTTCATGTTCGTAACGGCCTTCCACTTCTGCTAAAATTTTAATGTTTTCGATGGTAAAGAGTTCATCCTTGAGTTCTGCAGAAATTTTGTAATGAAAATATGCCTTTTCAATGTTCCCCAATTGTTCCCAAATTTCAGATAATCCCTGATGACAGGCAAGGAGGGTTTTTTTTAAACCAAGTGTATCAGCCAACAAAAGCGCTGAATCATATTTTTCGCGGGCGTCTTCAAGTCTTTGTTGTTTGCTGAAAACCTCGGCCTGTTTTAAATAAATTTCAGCTAATCTGGCGGGCATTTCCAGCTTTCTGAAATTTAAAACTGCGTCGGAAAGATAGCGGTTTGCAGTCACTAAATTGTTACTTAACAGGTAATATTTTGCAAGGTTGATATTTGTTTCGGCTTCACCAAATGTGTTTTCCATTTTCCGGTACGCCAAAAGCGCCTGGTTGAAGCAGGCAAAAGCGCTGTCAGTGAAATGCTGGTCAAGGAAATTTACGCCAAGTGCATTTAAAACTTCAGCTTCACCTTTCAGGTATTTTATCCTGCGGCTCTCTTTCAGCGATTTATTGTAATTGAGTTCTGCAATTTTATAGTTACCCCAGTCGCGATACAAATCTCCCAATTTCAAAAAGGTAAAACTGATACTTTCGTCTGCGACATTATTCCAGTAAGAATTTCCGGTAATTTCGTTGATTTGGTTGAACTTTACTGAGAATTTTTCTTTATACCTCAAAGATGAATCGTAATATTCGACTGCCTCAGCAAAATTTCCCTGCAAAGCACGTAATTCGCCAAGTTTATCCAAACTCATTCCAACGCCAAGCAAATCCTTGTTCACCATGCGAAGGCTTACCGATTGCAGCAGGTCTTTTTCAGCTATCTCTAACTCACCCAGTTTAATCAAAACTCCAGCCTTTTCCTCCATTTGGTTGGCAACATTAATCTGCCAGTCACCAAAAAGTGGATACTCGTAATGGTTATTTCTGATTTCCGGAAATTCATCCAGAGTTTTATTGAAATAATATGTAGCGCTGTCGTGATAAATGATTGCCGAGTCGAGCCTGCCCCAGTGATGGTAAGCTCTGCCTAATTGGCCAAGAAATTTTGCATAAACATACGGCTGAACAGCGGGTTTGAAATCCCATCGGCGCAGGCTGTCCAAAACAGTTTTACAGGTTACCACCGATTCTTTAAAATATCCTTGACGGGTGTAGTATGCTACAACCGACTCGAAGTGCCCGATAAAAAAATTGGGTGTTGTAAAATGCCGGTATTGACCGTGATTCATCACAATATTGAAGGCAGTCAGCAGGTTAAGAATTTCTGCCTCATGGTTGCCTTTCAGTCTGGCTATGTTTGCCAGCCAGTAATAAGAACCCAGGCAGGCAATCCAGGCAGTGTCGCAGTCAAGTTCTTCCAGCGGTTTTAAGAAGTAATAGGTGGCAGAATCGGACATAAACAGATCTTTGTAATTTTGGCCTAACTGGTACCAAACATGGTATTTAAGTCGCCAATGCGTATTCCTGTCCAAAAAATTTTCTGCTATTCGGAATATTTTATTTCTGCCTTTATAGTCGTTTTTCTGAAATGTCTTGGCAGCCAGTACGATCAGTGCCATCACTTTTCCTGAATTATAGTTAAGGCTGTCCGACAGTTGCATTGCCCAGTCGATATATTCGGGTGCTTTGTCATTCTTATTCAGAAACATAGACTGGGCTGTGTAACACAACGTCAGCACTTTTTGCTTTCCACTCTGGTGTTGGAGCACCCTGAGCAGGCTGTCAGTGTTCGAGTACTCATATTCATAAGAAATGACATCCGCAGGAATTCGGAGGATGCGGTCGGCCTGAGCTTGAATGATTGAAGGGAAAAAACATGAGATTAATATGGCTGCAAGGTGTTTCATCAGCAAATCAGGATTTTTTGGCAAGATGGTCGAACATTTCCAGAAGCAACTCCCTTTTGCGCGAAGCCACAGGAATTTTATTGCCATTTTCGAGCACAATCATGCCACCTTCAGCTTTTTCAAACCGTGAGATATAGCGAAGGTTAATGAGCCATGATTTGTGAACCCTGAAAAAACCATATTCCATAAGCAAATCTTCATATTCCTTAAGTGTTGCACTAACCAAAATTTTTGCACCATCAAGCAGATTTACCGTGGTATAATTCCCGTCCGATTCGCAATAAACAATGTCTTTAACTTTTATCAGGTAAATGTTTTCGGCGGTTCGGATGATGATTTTTCTGGTGCTTTTGTCCTGATCGTGCAAATGTTCGGTCAGATTTTCGATCTGGGTATTAAAATCCGACTGAATGGTTTGCCTGGCTTTTTGCACGGCTTGCGCCAGATCGTCAGGGTCAACGGGTTTCAGCAGATAATCGAGTGCGCTGAATTTGAAGGCCTTAATGGCAAAATTTTCCCAGGCGGTAATAAAAATTACCTTGAAATCGATGGGTTTCAATAGTTTAAGCAGGTCGAAACCAGTACCATCGTCCATTTTAATATCAAGAAAAATCAGGTCGGGATGGAAATTTCGTACGGCAGCAACACCCTCTGCCACCGACCCGGCCTCGCACATGATCTTTACATCAGGGCACAGGCTATTCAGCATTTTCCTGATGGTTTGCCGCATGTGCGGTTCGTCGTCAATAATGATGGCGTTTATCATGTTGAGCGCTGATTTTTTGCTAAAGATAGTCAAATTTCCAAAAACCTGATTCATTTTATTTCTTCGCTTAGTTTTGCCCGAAACATAAAAACAAATGTAAATCCTCAACACAGTGTTTGGAGCACAAATGAGCCAGTGCCCGAAAAAAATTAGCTAACGCAGGGATTTTGCCGACGAACGCAAGTAGGATGCTGAATAATACAAGGATTTGGCCTTTCATAATTATCTCCCTGGGACATGTCTGAGCCAGAAATGCGCTTTTTTTGGAAGATGAAACTTCTTTGCCGATAATACCCAAATGCCAAGAGGAAAACCGGTTTACTCATCTTTTTAGCCGGCTAATTTTGCTTAACAGGGAGCCGGGTTGTTAAGGCGCCACCCATCTTACAATTACCTTTAACATAATTCAGGTAATGCATTACTTGATTATTAATTCTAACTTTGCAATAAATTTCCTGATGGAAATTTTGGCTGTTAAATGACGATAAGCATGAATTTATTAAATGTTAAAGTTATGAAAATGAAGAGGTTGATTAAATTTGGAATGGCGGTTCTGTTTGTTGCAGGAATTGCCTGGTTTACGTCCTGCGACAAGGACGAGACCGATCTGGAGGTGCTGGCAAGTTTTAGCTTCAAAATCGACACGGTTGATTTTAAGCAAGTTGCCTTTACCAACTGGTCGAAAAACTATACAACGGTTTCATGGGATTTTGGCGACAATTCGGCTGCATCGGCTGAAATAAATCCCGTGCACAACTATGCTGCTTTGGGAACCTACCAGGTAGTGCTTACCGCAACCTGGGCCGAAGGTGGCAACACCACCCACAATTACACGGCGACCATCGAAATTAAAGACCCGAATGCTGAACTGACCAAACTGGTTGGCGAAACTTCGAAAACCTGGAAACTACTCCGGGACGTAACTACCGGCGATTATCCGCTGGAAGTAGGCCCGATTAATCATTCCATGATATGGTGGGCGGTTGGTTTAAACAACAATGAACTCGAAATTCGTTCCTGCATGCTGAACGACGAATGGACCTTTTACAGAGATGGAACATTGGTGTTTGATGCAAAAGGCGACTTTTGGCGTGAAGGCGGAATTTTTCCTGGAGCAAATGTTTGCGGAAGCACCGATGATATGGTAAACCTTGGAGGTGAAGATTGCTCAGCCTGGGGCGGAGGAACTCACCGTTTTGAACTGGTGAACGGTGCTGAACAAAAACTCAAAGCCATTGGAAAAGGTGCATTTATCGGATTTTTTAAGTCGGCAACCGATTACGAAGTTACCAAACTCGACCCAATGGTTCAGGATTCGGTGGTTTACAATGTGGTGAAACTCACCGACGGAACCACAGACACCCTGATTGTAGAAGCCAACTACAGATTTGAATTACCTGATCCGGAACCTCAGGGATACTGGAGATACGTGCTGGTTCATTACGATAATCCTGAAGATGAACCCCCCATGCCCGGAGGTGGAGAAAAATAACAAGCTGCAAATTTCAGGAAACTGAAATTTGGGGAAAATTCTCACTAATAAAGTAATTAACGGATTTAGAAATCATTACAATTATTAATATGAAAAGACTTTATGTTTTGATCGTGGCCGTTGCGTTTTCTGCAGGTCTGTTTGGACAAGGCAGGGTAATTACAGGTAAAGTTACTGATGAAGGTGGTGCTGGACTGCCAGGTGTTACCGTGCAACTTGTCGGGACTTTTACGGGAGCTGCCACCGATGTCGATGGAAAGTACTCAATTTCAGCCAACGACGGTGTTCTCCGATTTAGTTTTATTGGTTATGCGCCACAGGAAATCCCGATTGCCGGTCAATCGGTAATAAATGTTGTCCTTATAGAAGAGGCACAAACGTTGGGAGAAGTGGTGGTAATTGGCTACGGAACGCAGCGAAAGGCCGATTTGACAACTGCTGTTGCTGTTGTTGACGAAAAGGCCATCAAAGAAAGGCCTATAACCTCGGCAGCCCAGGCGCTGCAGGGCAAAGCAGCCGGAGTTCAGGTCACACAACCCTCTGGTAAACCGGGAGTCGGGCTTTCGGTACGCGTGCGTGGTGCAACTTCGGTTTTGGCCGGAAATGAACCTTTGTACGTGGTGGATGGTGTGCCAACGACCGATATCCGGGGTATCGACCCGGCCGACATCGCAACCATGAGCGTCCTGAAAGACGCTTCATCAGCAGCCATTTATGGCGCACGTGCTGCCAACGGAGTCGTGCTTATCACCACAAAACGCGGTAAAGAAGCGGCTCCTTCCATCACATTTAAAACCTATTACGGATTCTCAAATCTCAGAAAAGAAATTGACGTGCTAAACACACGCCGTTACCGCGACCTAATGCAGGAGATTGGAATTCAACCTGATCCAACACGGACAGATTTCAATAACTGGAACGATATCGTTTTTGGCACCGGCCACATCCAGTCATACCAGTTGTCGGCAGCAGGCGGTAACGAAAAATCGAAATATTTTGTATCAGCAGGTTATTTGAACAATCAGGGGATAATTGAACCAGCTCAGTTTGAAAGGTACTCTTTCAGGCTCAATCTCGACAACCAACTTCGCGACTGGCTGAAAATGGGAACCAGCATCAACCTGTTGAACTCAACCACCAAAGACACACCCGACAACCTGAGTTCGGGCAGGGGAGGAGTTATCATGAGCACCCTCAACACCCCACCATTCCTGAATATTTATAAAAATGACGGAAGCGGCTGGTTCGATCCCAACCCTTTTCAGCCATCGTGGGAAAACCCGGTTGCCTACATGAAGGGCGCTGACCAGACCAACCTCGACAACCGTTTGTTTGGGAATATTTTTGCGGAAGCAAAGATTATCAAAGATCTTTCGTTCAAAACAACTTTTGGGATCGACGTAAACAGCAACCAGTACGATTATTACCTCGATCCTTTCCGCACCAATTATGGCCGCAACAACAACGGCATTGACCGGTCAAACAAATACAACGGCTATTCATGGCTTTGGGATAATATTCTGAATTACAGCTACACCACCGGAAAACACAAGATCACCGCAATGGCAGGTTCCAGTCTCCAACATTACAGGGGCTACAACTCGTGGCTCGAAGGGACTGATTTTCCGGAAGATGTTTCAGTAACTACATTGAATGCTGCAAATGTTATTTCGGGAAATACCACAACCTGGGACTGGGCTTTGGCATCTTTCTTCGGAAGGGCAACCTATGATTTCAACAGTAAATATTATGTAACTGCCACCGTTCGCCGCGATGGCTCGTCAAAACTGGCACACCAATGGGGAACCATGCCTTCGTTCTCAGCAGGCTGGCGCATTTCGTCCGAGAAATTTATGGATAATATCGAATTTATCGACGATCTGAAAATTCGTGGAGGCTGGGGTAAAAACGGTAACCAGGAAGGTATTGGCGAATATGCCCGGTATGGCCTGATTTCGTATTACCGCACCACACCCACGGTGCCACCATCAGGACCTGCCGCAGTGCAAACATCTTATGCAAACCCTGACCTTCGCTGGGAAACAACTGCGCAATCAAACATTGGTTTCGACCTCACCGTGCTCAATTCAAGGGTAACATTATCGGTGGATGCCTACATGAAAAAAACAAGTGATGTTTTGCTAAATGTACAATTACCGAGTACTTTGCCAATAACCACAATACAGACCAATGCAGGCGATATCCAGAACAAAGGGATTGAATTTAGCCTGAACACCGTTAACATCGACAGGGAATTCAAATGGATGATGAATTACAACATGTCGTTCAACAAAAATGAGGTTACAGCCCTCGAATATACCCCGGTGTATTATTTTGGACGGGTTTACAGCAACAACCAGGACGTTTCCATCGTAAAAGTTGGGCTGCCGCTGGGATCGTTTTACGGCTATGTTTCAGAAGGTGTCGATCCCAAAACGGGCGATTTAATTTTCAAGGATCTGGATGGAAACGGTGTTGTTAACAGCAGCGACCGTACCGTGATTGGTGATGCAACACCTGATTTCACCTTTGGCTGGACCAACGACCTTTCGTGGAAAAGGCTCAACCTGAACCTCTTCTTCCAGGGAAGTTACGGCAACGACATTTACAATGCTACCCGCATCGACCTCGAAGGAATGTTCGACAGCAAAAACCAATCAACAAAGGTACTGGACAGATGGATGCAACCCGACGATATTACCGATATTCCTCGTTCTGGAAACATGGACAATGTGAGGAATTCGACGCGCTTTGTTGAAGATGGTTCGTATGTAAGGTTGAAATCGGTCACTTTGTCGTACAAACTGTTGGATAACAGTCCAAAATTTAAGGCTATTAAAAACCTGACGGTGTATGTAACCGGCGAAAACCTCCTGACGCTGACCAACTACAGCGGTTTCGACCCTGAAGTGAACGCCTTTGGCAACAGCGCTACCGAAGTGGGAATTGATTATGGAACTTATCCGCAATCAAGGACTGTGATTTTTGGTTTAAATGTTGAATTTTAATATTTTACTCATATGAAAAGAATATTTTTTCTGATAATAATTGTCGTCATGGGTTTCACTTTTAATTCATGTGAAGATTTCCTCGACACCAAACCATATTCAAACGGAATTGCCCTGGAAGAAGGTGATTCGATCGTGTATGCCACAGCCAGCGAAGTAGAGGCTGCTCTGGCTGGTGTTTATGGCGATTTCAGGAACGAATACTGGGAACTCGATCATTTCGTAAATGGCGATGCACAAAGCGATGATGCGTATGCCGGAGCCGATAATCCTGCAAACTTCCAGATTGACGATTACCAGATTGATGCCACCAACAGCAACGTGAGCCGCGACTGGGCTTACCTTTATTCAACCATCGGAAAAACCAACCTGGTCATCGATAACGTGGGCTTGGTTCCCGATCCGGAACTTACTGCCGACAGAAAGAATGAAATTTTGGGTGAGGCCTCATTTATCAGGGCTTACCATTATTTCCAACTGGTGCAGCTTTGGGGTGACGTACCGCTGGTTCTGGAATCGGTGGGTACCTTCAACCTCGAAATTCTGCCCTTGCTTTTTCCTCCCCGTGCACCCATGGATTCGGTGTACGTTCAGATTATCAAAGACCTGGAAACAGCTTTGGCTTATGTAAAAACTACTGCCGAAAACAAAACCATCATAACCAAAGGCGCTGTAAATGCCTTGCTGGCAAAAGTGTATGCTACCATCCAGCCACCTGATTGGAATAAGGTTTCGCAATATTGCGATGCTGTTATTGCTGGTGGTTACAGCCTGTTGCCCAACTATGACGAACTGTGGGATAACCAGCACGAAAACTCCTCAGAAGCCATTTTCGAGATCAACTACGATGGAACAAGCAGTTCGGGCAATTGGGGAGCAAGTATGTTTATCGGGATGGACTGGAAAAAATTCAATATTCCGTCCAACGACCTGGTGAGGGCTTTTGAGGCTGAAGGTGATGCCATCCGCCTGGCATCATCCATTACAAAGCAGGATGTAACCGGAAAATGGACTGACGCCAATTGGCCGCAGGCTGAGTATCCTTTTATTTACAAATACAGGATTTACACCTCGCCCAGCCCACAGAATTATATTTTCATCCGTCTGGCTGATATTATTCTGCTGAAAGCCGAAGCGCTTAACGAACAGGGCGATGTTGCCGGTGCAGGTGCTTTAGTAAATCAGGTCAGAAGCCGTGTTCAGTTGGCCGCTACCACAGCTGCTACAAAGGAAGCCATGCGGCTTGCCATCGAAAAGGAACGCCGGCTCGAACTGGCTTTCGAAGGCCACCGCTGGTACGATCTGAAACGCACTGGAAGAGCTATCGAGGTGGTTAACAACGTAACTGGTCCCGACGGCGTAACCAAAATTGGTTACAACCTCACCCAAAACCGTCTTATCTGGCCGGTTCCGCAAGCCGAGCTTGACAAAAATTCAAAACTCACGCAAAACGAAGGATATTAATGTCGCGACAAAATGTGCCATTTCCTTCGATGTTGCCGGTAAAATACCGGTTTTAATAAACCAAAACCTAACAGTCCCGCAAGTGCGGGACTGTTAGGTTTTTCTAAAGCAAGAACCTCAACCACATGAACAACTTTATTAAATACATCAGCATTTTTGTTCTGCTATTAAGCCTCACTCCCGGAGTATCATGCAAAAAAGACACTAACCAGCAAACACCCAATCCCGAAGAGCCGGTTTTTGCTAATTTCAGTTTTGCCTTTAATTCTTCTGATACCCGGATTGTTACTTTTACCAATACATCGCAGAATTTCAGCACCTTAGCCTGGGATTTTGGAGATAATTCAGGCGTTTCCAATGAAATAAACCCTGTGCATATTTACAATGCAGAAGGAGTGTTTAAAGTTCTGCTAACAGCATATTCGGCTCAGGGTAAAAAGGATACGATCAATAAAAATGTGACCATCACCATTCCATCCTCCGAAATTGGTAAAGCTACTGTATGGCTCACAAAGGGAAACAAAACCAGGCTTCTGAGCCATGAACCGGATATTACCATTTCCAGCACGGGTTCAGGCTATCCCGAAATTGTTATTGATACAGCGGCGAGGTATCAGGAAATTGAAGGTTTTGGTGCATCGCTCACAGGATCTTCAGCTTATCTGATTGATGAAATTCTTGATGAATCGGAAGAACAGGCTTTATTAAGCGATCTGTTCGATAGGAACGCAGGAATAGGGATTTCATATCTTCGGCTTACTATGGGAGCTTCCGATTTTTCATTATCCGATTTTACCTACGATGATATGCCCGCTGGACAAACTGATTTTAACCTTGAGCATTTTGCCTTAAGTCAGGATTTGCAGGATGTGGTTCCGGTATTAAAAAAAATTATCGAGATCAATACACAGATAAACCTGATGGGAACACCCTGGAGTCCTCCGGCCTGGATGAAAACCAATGGCAACCTGAAAGGTGGAAAACTCAGGGCCGATTGTTACAGTGTTTATGCTGATTATTTTGTGAAATACATTCAGAAAATGGCTGATGAAGGGATTACCATAACCGCCATTACACCACAAAATGAACCTCTTTATTATTCAGCGAATTATCCTTGTATGGAGATGCAGCCCAACGAGCAGCTTGCTTTTATTAAAAACCAGCTTGGTCCGAAGTTTCTGGAAGCAGGAATTGCTGCCAGAATCATCCTTTACGACCATAACTGGGACAGGCCGGATTATCCAATCACCATACTTGATGATGCCACAGCAAGGAATTTCATTGCCGGTTCAGCCTTTCATGCCTATGCTGGTGATGTTTCTGCCATGACCACCGTTCACAATGCCCATCCCGACAAGGGGTTGTATTTCACCGAAATTTCAGGTGGAGCCTGGGCTACCGATTTTGCCGGAAACCTGATGTGGAACATGAAAAACATTTTTATCGGGACTACCGAAAACTGGTCGAAGTGCGCCCTGCTATGGAACCTGGCACTGGATCAGAACTGGGGGCCGCAAAATAATGGCTGCAGCGATTGCCGCGGAGTGGTCACCATCAATAACCCTTCAGGCCAGATTACAAAAAATGAGGAGTATTATTCCATTGCTCATTTTTCGAAGTTTGTGATCCCTGGTGCTGTAAGGATTTTAAGTAATCCATCGCAGGCATTGATCAACACCGGCTCTGTGGCTTTTCAGAATCCCGATGGCTCCAAAGTGTTGGTAATAAGCAATTATGGAAATGAAACAAAGACTTTTGGCGTTAAACAGGGAAAAAACAACTTCTCCTATTCCATCGAAGGACAATCAGTGGCCACAATTATTTGGTAATTTAATTGCCAAAACCCAAACACCGGACTTCGAACACGGAAAAACTAACACCGAGCATAGAACAACGAACAATAATCAATAAACAAATGAAAATAATTATGAAGAAACATTTTGTACTGTTATTATCCTGCCTTATGGCATGGTTCGCAAATGCGCAAAATCCAAAACTTATCATGACAAAAAAAGGCGAAGTAAAGCAGTTCACCACTGCTGAAAACACACAATTCCGGTTAAGCGAAACCGGCACATTCAAGTTTGTACCTTTTGGCCAGCCTTATGAAAATGAACCCAGCATTTTTGTTGATCCATCCAAAACCTTTCAAACATTTATCGGCATTGGCGGGGCGCTTACGGATGCAGCTGCCGAAACTTTTGCGAAACTTCCAAAAGCGAAACAGGAAGATTTTCTAAAAGCCTATTACGATCAAAATGAAGGCATTGGCTACACCCTTGCCCGTACCAACATGAACAGTTGCGACTTTTCGTCTGGCAGCTACACTTATGTAGATGAAGGCGACAAGGCGTTGAAATCGTTCACAGTTAGTCATGACGAAAAATACAAAATACCTATGATAAAACAGGCCATCCAGGCGGCTGGCGGGTCGCTTCCGCTGTTTATCAGCCCGTGGAGTCCGCCTGCATGGATGAAAGATAACAACAACATGCTTCAGGGAGGAAAACTGTTGCCCGAATATTATGATCCGTGGGCAATGTACTATGTAAAATACATTCAGGCACTCGAAAAACAGGGAATTCCGGTTTGGGGGCTGTCAGTTCAGAACGAACCGATGGCAAAGCAAACCTGGGAATCGTGCATCTATTTTGCGGACGAAGAACGCGATTTTATCAAGAAACACCTTGGCCCAACACTTTGGAACAATGGTTTGAAGGAGAAAAAGCTCATTGCCTGGGATCACAACCGCGACCTGGTTTATCATCGTGCTTCAGCCATCCTGAGCGACCCCGAAGCTGCAAAATATGTGTGGGGAATCGGGTTCCACTGGTACGAAAGCTGGACAGGCGCTCCTACTCCCGAAAACCTTAAACTCGTAAACCAGGCATTTCCCGAAAAACCCATTCTGCTAACCGAGGCCTGCAATTATCCTTTCAGTTGGAACACTTTTGAACAATGGAAATGGGGCGAAAATTACGGCGCTTCCATGATCTCCGATTTCAACAACGGCGCCGTTGCCTGGACAGACTGGAATGTTCTTCTTGACGAAACCGGAGGACCAAACCATGTTGGGAATTTCTGCTTTGCACCCATTCACGGCGATACACGCGATGGCAGCCTTCACTTTATGAACTCATATTTCTACATCGGTCATTTTTCGAAATACATTCGTCCCGGCGCCAAACGCATTGCCTGTTCATCTAACCGTGCCCAACTTCAAACCACTGCTTTTGTAAATCCCAACGGACAACATGTGGTAATTGTGATGAACCAGGGTGACACCGCAGTTAAATTCAGGATGTACCTCGGTAGCCAGGCAATCGAAACCGAGAGCCTGCCACACTCGATTATGACCTTGCTGTTTTAATTCCTGCATTCAGGGGGAAGTAGATTAACTCCTTTTCCGGATTTATTATAAAAAACATCACAGCCCTTTCGGTTAATATCCGGAAAAGGCTGTTTTTTTTTATTTCAAAACCAGGAATCTGAGGTTATGTTTAATGAAATTGTCGATTGATATTTCTGTACAATAACAAAATCAAAAAAAAAACACCCCCAAAACCGGGAGTGTTTTTATATGAATGCTTAATTAACTTATGCAGACAATGTTTAAACTTTGTTTCGCTTTGTGTAGTGTGTGTGCAGCAATTCGTGCGACTTGTGACCATTGGCTTCACCAAGAAATTCTTTGTAAAGAAGCTGAACTTCTTCGTTGTCGTGCGATTTACGTTTAGGCATGTTGGCGTCTTCTTCGTAAATAGCCTGAGCACGTTTTTTGCGAATTTCTTCGTTGGTTGGGATCGGTTGTCCACCACCACCTAAACATCCGCCCGGGCAGGCCATCACTTCGATAAAGTGATAGGGTGATGTTCCGGCAGCAATCTGATCCATAATCTTTCTTGCATTGAGCAAACCGTGCGCTACAGCTACTTTTACTTCAACACCTTCGAGGAATTTCCAAGCTTCAACGCAGTTTTCGAGTTTGATGCTGGCTTCACGGATGCCTTCCATTCCACGCACCGGGGTAATATCCAGGTTTTTGAATGGAACTTCACGTCCGGTTACGATTTCGTAAACAGTACGCAAAGCTGCTTCCATCACTCCACCGGTTGCGCCAAAAATTACTCCGGCGCCTGTCGATTCACCCATAATGCTGTCGTAGTGTTTTTCTTCAATTCTCATGAAGTCAATTCCAGCCTGTTTTATCATGTGTGAAAGTTCTCGTGAGGTCAAGCCTGCGTCAACATCCTGGTAGCCACTTGCTTTCATTTCCGGACGGTTGGCTTCATATTTCTTGGCAGCGCAAGGCATGATGGCCACGCTCACGATGTTCTTTGGATCGAGGCCTTTTTTCTCAGCGTAATAAGTTTTTGCCAATGCACCAAACATCTGTTGAGGCGATTTGCAGGTTGACAAATGACCAAGATGATCTGGATACATATGCTCGATGAATTTTATCCATCCGGGTGAGCAGGAAGTAAGCATTGGGAATTTTTGTGTTTTATCGCCATCCACAATCAGTTTCTTGAGCCGGGTGAGTAGTTCTGTGCCTTCTTCAATAATGGTGAGGTCGGCGGTGAAGTCGGTATCGAGTACCGAATCCATGCCCAATTGTTTCATGGCAGCTACCATTTTTCCGGTTACCCTTGTTCCAACGGGCATTCCAAATGCTTCGCCGATAACAACGCGGGTTGCAGGGGCAGTATTCATAACTACATGTTTGGTAGGATCGCCAATGGCATCCCACAGGAAGTCGAAATATCTTCTTTCGGTAAGTGCTCCTGTGGGGCAGCGGTTTACACACTGGCCGCAGTTGGTGCATACAACCTCGTTGAGCGGAAGATCCATAAAGGTTTCGATACGCATGTGTTCGCCACGATGGGCTACTGTTAATGCGTTAACTCCCTGCAATTCGCTGCAGGTACGCACGCAACGCTGGCAACGGATGCATTTACTTGGGTCTTTTTCGATTGAATAGGATGATCTGTCTATTTTTTTATCTGACTCTTTCAACACACTTAGAAAAATGTTGTTGTCAACATTGTATTCTGATGCAAGTAACTGAAGTTCGCAGTTCATACTGCGGTAGCAGGTGGTACATTGTGTGTTGTGTTCCGAAACAAGCAATCCCAAAAGATCTCTTCTTGTTTTTCTAATTTTTGGTGTGTTGGTTTTAATTACCATCCCGTTAGTAGCAGGTGTGGCACATGATGCAGAGAGGTTTCTCTGTCCCTGGACTTCAACCACGCAAATGCGGCAGTTTCCGGCAACGCAGAGGTCTTCGTGATGACAAAGCGTAGGTATTTTTACCCCTATTTTTTTGGCGGCATCAAGTATGGTTGTTCCTTCAATAACCTCAACAGGTATATTATCTATTGTCAACTGTATTAATTGTTCCATTGTAATAGTTTTTTTTAATTAGTAAACCATTTCTTCGGTGAAATTCTCGACTATCGATTTAAAAGCATTGGCAACCGATTGTCCTAATCCGCATTTTGCCGAAAGTTTCATTGTTTCAGTGAGTCCCAGAAGGGTTTCGAGGTAATCCTCATCTTTCACTTTGTCTTTAATGGCTTTCAAACCATCTCTAAGTTGTTGGGTTCCGATACGGCATGGTGTACATTGCCCGCACGATTCCTCGCAGAAAAATTCAAGAAAGTTCTGTAATACATGATACATCGACCTTTTGTTGTTAAAAAGCATCATCGAACCACCCGTTGGTATTCCTTCAAAACCAATGATGGTTTCAGCAAATTTTTTGCGTGGAACGCAAAAACCTGATGCGCCTCCAACCTGAACGGCTTTGGTGTCGCCATCACCATATTCTTCAACGAAATCGGCCAATGTCATACCCAGTTCAAGTTCGTAAACGCCTGGGATTGGTGTATCGCCCGATACCGAAAACAGCTTTGATCCGCGTGAATCAGTGGTACCCAGGTTTGCATAGTCCTCCGGCCCTATTTTGCATATTGTTTGGGCAGTAACAATAGTCTCGACGTTGTTAATTACCGTGGGTTTATTGCGGAAACCAGCAACAACCGGGTAGGGTGGTTTATTGCGTGGTTCGCCGCGGTAGCCTTCCATCGATTCAAACAAGGCAGTTTCTTCACCGCAAACATAGGCACCGCTGCCCAAACGAATTTCGATGGAGAAATCAAGGGCGAGTTCCTTGAGTTTTGCATCCAGGATTTCAAGGTCTTTGTAGAGTTGAGGAAGCATAAAGGCGTATTCACCTCTCAGGTAGAGAAATCCTTTTTTGGCGCCTATCACATATCCGCAAATTGCCATGCCTGAGAAAATTTTCCGCGGAACGCGCAACAAAATCTCCCTGTCTTTGAAAGTACCCGGTTCGCCTTCATCGGCATTACAAACGACATATTTTTCATCCGACTTCAGCGTAGCAGCATATTTCCATTTCAAGCCTGTTGGAAAACCTGCGCCGCCGCGCCCCCTGATTCCCGATTTGATAATATCGCTGATTATTTCTTCTGGGGGTCTTTTTACAGTTTTTTCCAAAACATTGTAATCAGTTGGGGTGTATTTCCCAAAAATAATGTCTGATCTTTTTAATTTACTCTGATTCATAGCTTAATGTCTGTTTCTGTATTCGGTTATTATTTGAATTACCTTATCGGGTGTTAAATCGGTGTAAGGAGTGTGATTGATTAGCATCGAAGGTTCCTTGTCGCTCCAGCCAATATCGTTTGTTTCCAAAAGGGTAAACATACCATCGGCAGTGGTTTCTCCAACTTTAATTTTCAGCACGTTTTCAAGGGTCTTTGTAATTTCTTTCTTGCCTTTCATTTCGGCAATGATCGATTTGCATACCCTTATCACATATTTGCCCCTCTTTTCCAAATCAAGGAATGCATAAAAAGAGGCTGTTCCATAAACGTCAGCAGCAGAAATATTCAGCCGGGTGGCTATTTCTGCCATGTCGTCCCTGGTCAGATAGTTTTTCTCCTCTACAATTGCCTGTAACAACGGCATAAGGGCTTCACGTGTCCTGCCGTACTTTACAACATACTTGTCAATTAATTCTATTGTCTCTGACATAGCTTAATAATTTGATGATAATTAATTTTACATTAAAACTTTCAGATTTTTTGAACGTACAGTAAATCAATGTTTTAACTGTTAATCTCAAAATCCAATTTGCTGATAATCGCACGCAAAGGTAAAAGGTTTTTTCTATTGTTTACTTTTTCACAATGAAAAATATCAGATTGAAACCAAGATCACTTAAAAGCATGGAAAGCCGTGGTATTACCGGCTTTTTAGCCTGTTTTGAAGTGAAAAACTGGGTTCGGAAAAGTTATTTTCGGCCGTCCGGGTGGAATGCCTGATTTTCGGACATCATTTATAAAATATTGAAAAACAAAGCATTAAAAACGATTTCTCGGTTTCATTTTGCTTAATCAGAATAAAAATAAATTGTAATTCGGCTTGGAATTATCAGCCATTGTTAAATGGTACACACAAAACCAATGTCTTTTCTTAAATCTGAAATTTATTTTATGAAAAAGCAATGGATAAAGAAGCGAAAAAGAAAGAGAATTTCTAATCTGAGAAAGTCATAAAATCCATCAGTTTTATGATTCTTAGTCCTGAAGCTTCAGTAGGGAGCCTTTGTGGAAAAAATTAAAGTAGCTACAAAGCCTGTCTGCAACAGGCAGGCTGCCCGTCAGTCAGGCGTGGAACAAAATACTCAAACGCTGTCGGCAACAGGCAGGCTGCCTGCAGCAGTCAGGGATTCCCTAAGTTTTTGAAAAAAAGCTAAGTGTGTTTTGTTTTTCACAGCTTTTTTAACAGGAACACCATGGCCGGGAAATGGTCGCTGTAACCACCCAGATAAACACCGCCTGCAAAAGTGCGCCAGGGGTATCCTTTAAAGGCTCCGTCTTTTTGAAGCAGAAAAGGTTTGTTGAATACCTGTGCTTTGTAATATTTAAAGGTTGTTTTATCGTCGCCCAAAAGAGCCTGCGAAAGAATTACCTGGTCGAACAAGTTCCACGAATCGCGGTAGGCAAGCGAACCAATGCCATTTTTGTACATTTTAAGCATGGGATTGTAAAGTTGTCCCGGTTTAAGGTCTTCAATCTCACCGCCTGTATTCAGGTATTCTTTTACCGATTTGTCAACAGGGTCGTCGTTAAGGTCGCCCATCACAACGATTTTTGCCATGGGATCAATTTTCAGCAAAGAGTCAACAATAGACCTTGTTTTTTGGGCGGCTCCAATGCGTTTGTGTTCACTTCGTTTTTGCCCTCCTGAACGTGAAGGCCAGTGATTTACAACAAAGTGCATTAACTCGCCGTCGAAAAGACCCGAAACAACCAATTGGTCACGTGTATGAAAGCTCGTATCTTCGGGCAGGGTGTAAGCGCGCGATTGGACATTGGTAACCCTGAAATATCTGGGGTTGTACAAAAGTGCACAATCAACACCTCTTCTGTCGGGTCCATCAATATGAACAATCTGGTAATTTCGGTTTTTGATAGAGGGTTCGTTTACGAGATCTTCCAGTACCGATCGGTTTTCAATTTCAGACAATCCCAGTATTGCAGGGCCATCAGGCGTCATATCTGTACCAATCTGTGAAATTACTTCTGCTATATTTTTCTCTTTTTCCCAATACTTGTTACTATTCCAGGCATTTAAGCCATCGGGCAAAAACTCTTCATCTATCACATTTTCCTGGTTTATGGTGTCAAACAGATTTTCAATATTGTAAAATGCGATACAGGCTACCTTGTATTCAGTTTTTTCCTGACCAGAAGTGATAAATGTTGATAAAATGAAATAGAGAATCGGAATAATGGCAATAATGCGGCTTTTCATGACAGTTAACAATTTTTATTTATTTGAAATTTGCCGCAAATGTAAATTAAAGTAAAAGAACAAGGAGGCAACCCTAAGGATATTTATCTATTTTTGTCAACTTTTATTTTGAGAAAAATTAATTGAACATTCGGTAAATCAATATTTTATGTAATGAGACAAATACTTTTAGTTACACTTTTTCTGCTGCTGGTTTTACAGGCAGCATTTTCTCAAACCGACACAACCTCTGTTTTACAGGATGATCAGAAAGCCGTTCCTACCATTGTGTTGTCAGCATCCGAAATAGAATCGGATGAAGATTCACAGGATATTTCCGGTTTGCTGCAGTCGTCGAAAGATGTTTTTGTTTCGACAGCAGGTTACATTTTTGGTCAGACACGATTCAGAATCAGGGGTTATGATTCAGAAAACACAGTCGTCATGATCAACGGTTTGCCTATGAATGATATGGAAACCGGAAGATCGTACTGGTCGGCCTGGGGCGGATTGAACGACATCACACGTTATCAGGACATCGACAATGGAATTATGGCTTCGCCCTATGCTTTTGGCGGGGTAAGCGGGGTTACGAACATCGAAGCACGTGCCTCGAAACAACGCAAGGGTGTAAGACTTACCTATTCATCTACCAACCGTGCCTACCGCAACAGACTGATGTTTACCACATCTACAGGATTGATGGACAATGGCTGGTCATTATCGCTTTCCGGTTCGCGCCGGTGGGCGCAGGAAGGCTATGTTGAGGGCACGTTTTACGATGCCTGGAGTTACTTCCTTGCTGCAGAAAAGAAGTTAAACAGCCAGCACAGCGTGGGAATTGTGGCCTTTGCTGCTCCTTCAAAACGGGGACGTGAAGGAAATTCGACCCAGGAAGCATACGACCTTGCCGGTTCAAATTATTACAATCCGAACTGGGGCTATCAAAACGGTGAAAAACGCAATTCACGCGTTGCCGTTTACAACCAACCCCGAATCATTGGATCGCACTATTGGGAGCCCAATAAGTCCACAAGACTTACAACATCATTGGGTTACCTCTTCGGAACTTATGGTTCAACTGCTTTGGACTGGTATGATGCCGCCGACCCGCGGCCTGATTATTACCGTTACCTGCCAAGCTTTTACAACGAAGGCGACCCGGAATTTGCCCGACTTACCGAAGCCTGGCAAACCGACGTGAACACCCGTCAGCTGGATTGGGATTTCTTCTACTTCGCCAACGGCAAAAATCTTTTCACCCTCGACAATGCCAACGGCATCGAAGGTAACAGTGTGACTGGAAATTTGTCAAAATACATCATTGAAGACCGGCGAAACGATCATAAGGAGTGGGTCTTTAACTCAGTTTTGTGGAAGGAACTCAATCAGAATATTACACTCAACGGAGGAATCAACATGACCTGGTATAAAGGTCAGACCTACAAAAAAATGGACGACCTGCTTGGTGGCGATTTTTATCTGGACGTTGATAAATATGCCGAGAGGGACTTTTATGATCCCCTCACCGCACAAAACGACATCAGATATCCAAACAGAGTTGTTAAAACCGGTGATATTTTCGGGTATAATTATGATGCCAACATCAATAATTACGGGGCTTTCGGACAAGCTGCCTTCACCTATCCCAAGTTCGACTTTTTTGCGGCAATCAATGTTTCCTACACCGAATTCTGGCGCACAGGTAACATGCAAAATGGTAAATTTCCAAATTCTTCGCTGGGTGACTCCGAAAAGCAACAATTTACTAACTATGGTGTAAAGGCAGGGGTAACCTATAAAATTACAGGTCGTCATTACCTTGTTGTAAACGGACTTTACTCAACCAGAGCGCCTTATTTCAGAGACTCATACATTTCGCCAAGAACACGCGACCAGGTTGTAAGTGGTTTGACAAACGAGGAGATTTTATCGGGAGATGTCAGCTATGTGCTCAGGGCGCCGAAAATTCAGGCAAGGGCTACTTTGTACTACACCGAGTTTAACGACCAGGTTTATTCGCGTAGCTTTTACCACGAAAGCTTCAGAAGTTTCGTCAATTATTTGATGACAGGAGTTAACACCAAGAGCCAGGGTTTTGAACTCGGAGTTGATTACAAACTTTCGCAAACCATTAATGTGACTGGTGTTGCAGCTCTTGGTCAACATGTTTACAATTCAAGACCGAAAGCCACCATTGCATTAGATAACAGTGCTGAAATCCTGGACGAAAACAGAACCATCTACCTTAAAAATTATTATGTTGGTGGTAGCCCCCAAACAGCTTTGTCGGCAGGAGCAAAATACAACTCGCCCAGGTATTGGTGGTTAGGCTTTAATGTTAACTATTTTGACGATATTTATCTGGAACCCAATCCTGACCGGCGGTCAGAAGCTGCTGCCGGGCTTTACACATCCGACGACATACGATTTGAGGAATTGATAAGCCAGGAAAAACTTTCATCGGCTTACACAGTCGATGTCTATGGCGGAAAATCATGGAAAATCGACCAGTACTACATCGCTTTGAATTTGAGTATTAACAACCTTCTCAATAACCAGGACTTTGCTTTCGGTGGCTACGAGCAATTCAGATACGATCCAAATGATTTGGGAAAATTCCCGCCACGCTATTTCTATCTTTATGGCTTACAATATTATGTGAACCTTAGTTTTAGATTTTAACATTTTGATAAAGAAAACATTAAAAAAAATTCATAATAAACTGATCATGAGAAAAAAATTGTTTTATCCGGTTTTCATTTTACTCACAATATCTTTTTTTGGTTTGATTTCGTGTGTAAAACAGGATTTTGATGAACCGCCAACACGCCAGATTCCGGTTGGTGAATTAATTTCAATTGCAGACCTAAGGGCCATGTATCAAAACGAAGCTGTTCTTATTGACACAGCTTTATCAGTTACAGGTATTGTCATTGGCGACGAGACATCAGGAAATATTTATAAAAATTCTTTTGTTTACGATGGAACCTCCGCCATTAACCTCCGGTTAAGAGAATCAGGCGGTTTGTACGTGGGCGATTCCATCAGAATTTATCTCGAAGGCCTTATGCTGACCAACTATGCAGGCGTCATTCAACTCGATTCGGTTGACGTTGACCTCAACATTACCAAACTCAAAACAAATGTGCATGTCGAACCAAAACTGGTGACCATCCCCGAACTGGCGACCAACAATTACCAATCTATGCTGGTAAAACTTGAAAACGTTCAGTTTGTATCAACTGACACCGTGAAAACCTGGTCAGATGCCGTTGAACTTACCACCCAAAACCGTTATTTGCAGGACTGTGATTTGAATGCAGTCATCGTAAGAACCTCAGGGTATGCCAATTTTGCTGACCAACCCATTCCGAAAGGAAAAGGTACCTTTGTTGCCATCGTAAGTATTTATAACACAGATATTCAACTGTATGTGCGCGATGTGACCGAAATTGACCTGACGGGCGAAAGATGTGAAGGGGGCGGAAGCGGTTTTCCTGAACCCAATATCACTATTCCTGAACTGAAACTACTTTACCAGGGACAGCGTCTGCAAATTACCGATGACCTGGTAATTGGTGCACGCGTGGTTGCAAACGATGAATCAGGGAATTATTACAAGACCATCGTAATTCAGGATGAAGCCGGTGGTATCGAGGTGAAAATCAACGATTACGACCTCTTCAACGCATTCCCATTAGGCCAGGAAATCTTCATCAAATGCAAAGATTTGTACCTTGATACATACGGTGGTGTCATTCAACTTGGCTCTATTTACGAATCAGGCGGTCAATGGTTGTTTGGAGGAATTCAACCGGCGGTACTGGGTAATTTTGTTGTTTTTGGAACCTCCGTTGAACCCGTTCAACCCACCCTGGTAGCCATTGGAGAACTTAATGATTCAAAACTTGGAATGTTGATTCAGATGGATGAAGTTCAGTTTGTGGAAGCTGAACTTGGCACCACATGGGCTGATCCTGTAAATCACTATTCGGTAAATCATACACTCGAAAATTGTGATGCAGCTACCATCATTGTCCGCACAAGTGGATATGCTGATTTTGCTGGTGAAAACCTGCCCGAAGGAAATGGCACAATCGTGGGTATTCTGAGTGCATACAATGGCGATTACCAATTGTACGTTCGTGAATTAGCCGATGTAACCCTTACCGGTGAACGTTGTGAAACCGGTGGAGGCGGCGGTGGCGGGGGCGACCCGGTAACTTCAATCGACGAGGATTTCGAAACCCAGTCACCCGATGTAAATATCAACATCGAAGGATGGCTCAACGCAGCTACAGAGGGAAGCCGCTATTGGAGGGGTAAAACTTTCTCGGGCAACACCTACGCCCAGGCAACAGCTTACCAGTCGCTCGATCCGTCAAATGTCACCTGGCTCATCACACCGCCCATTGCCTTAGACCAGATGAACAACCCAAAACTAAATTTCCAGAGTTCGGTAGCTTATTACACCCACGATGGTTTTTCAGTCTGGATTTCATCTGATTTTGATGGAACCAACATTGATGCTGCAACCTGGGAAGAAATTGACTGTAACATCGCTGGCTCATCAACACCCAACTACAACTGGGTTGATTCAGGAATAATCAACCTTTCATCGTATGCCGGGAATGTTTACATTGGATTCCGGTATCAGGGCAACGGTCCATCAGGGCAAACCGCAACCTACATCATCGATGATGTAAAGGTTTATGGTGATTAACCCACAGAAATAAACTGACTTTCTAATAACCCCGCTCAGACAAAATTTAAAGACTGTGCGGGGTTATTTTTTAATTTTGACTCTCAATAAGAATTTATGAAAAAAACAGCGGCATTGTTCATGTTGATAATCCCGGTTTTGCTAATGGCACAGTCGCCTGGGCTTTACAACGGTACTGAAGGTTTATATGGAAATGAACTTAGGAGTAAACTACATGAGATCACAAAAAATCATCATTGCCTCTCGTATTATTATTCAAAATATGTTTTACTGGAATCGGATGCCGATCCGGCAGTCCCCGGAAACGTGATACTTGTTTACACCGGACGTTCGCAAAACGGCCTTGATTACGGAACCGGAGGAAATCAAATTCAGCGTGAGCATGTATGGGCAAAGTCGCATGGCGATTTTAACGAAGTGTTGCCTATGTTTTCGGATATTCACAACCTGAAACCAGCAGATGCTTCTGTAAATAGTTCACGCAGCAACCTCGATTTCGATAACGGAGGTTATACCCACCCCGAAGCAACAGGTTGCAAATATGATGATGATTCATGGGAACCCCGCGACCAGGTGAAAGGCGACATAGCCCGTATTATTTTTTATATGGATGCCCGCTATGAAGGAGGCGCAGGAGAAATTGACCTCAAAGTGAAAGATGCTGTGGACAATTACCCCAACCCCTGGCATGGAAAACTCTCGGCTCTTTTGCAATGGAACATTCAGGACCCACCCGATGCCTTCGAGCGCAACCGGAACAACGTCATTGCATCCTATCAGGGAAACCGAAATCCGTTTATCGATAATCCCGATTTCGCAAACCTGATTTGGGGAAATGCGCAGCCCACTGATAACCAAATCGGCAACATAAGCGCTTATCCAATCCGTCCGTCCGATTCGGAGGAGGTTACTGTTTCATGTACGGTTGTCAACGTCCAGGCATCCACACCTGTTAAACTTTATTGGGGAAACGGATACGATTACCTCGAAAATGAACTGACAATGCAAAAAACGGGTGATGATTACTCAGCAATTATTCCTCCACAACCCGCAGGATCAACGGTTTATTTTGTTGTTCAGGCATTTGATGTCGGGCAATCAATAAAGTCGTTGGTTTACAATTATTCAGTAATTAACGCATACACGGGAACTGTTTTACCAATAAACGAGATTCAGGGCGCCGGTGACGAAACTCCCTATTATCTGCTTGAGGTGACCACAACCGGAATTGTTACTGCGTCAGGAAATAATGGTTATTTCCTTCAGGATCAATCTGGTCCCAGAAATGGAATTTATGTTTACGACCCTGGGCGGAAACCAAAAATAGGCGACAGCCTGGTAGTAACAGGCGTTGCGAAAGAATACTATTTTTTGACCGAAATTGGCGATGTTACCGATTTTGTGCGTGTTGCACAAGATGTGCCGCTTCCCGAACCTTCCGAAATTACAGCAGCCCAGGTTGGTGAAGATTATGAAGGTACACTGGTCAGGATTCGGGATGGAATCTGTACGTATGCCACTCCCTGGGAAAATTATGATATGTGGCGTGTTAACGATGGTACAGGCATCCTGAATGTGAAAAATACGGATGTTTTTGAAATGACACCCGTGATTGGTCAAATCTACACCATCACCGGTCCTTTGACCTACGATTACTCAGAGTGGAAAGTCGAACTGCGCTGGCTGCAGGATGTGATGAACCCCGTAGGGATTCATGATACACCTGAATTTGTTCAACTTATCGCATACCCGAATCCGGTTTCAGATCGTTTTACGGTCATTTTTCCTGAAAACAGTATAGAGGCCGTTAATGTAAAATTTTTCGACCTTTTAGGCAAAGAAAGGATGAGTCAGCAGATGAATGTTGAAAATGGAAAACTAACCATCAGTCTTGAAAAATTAAAAATAAACCCAGGCTTGTATTTTCTGATTTTTGAAGATGAAAATTTGAGGGCAATCTCTAAAATAGTTGTAAATAAATGAAAATGAATTAGTTTATAAACTATTATTAATCTTGGAAAAATCTGTTAGCAAAAATTTGATATTTTTGGACATCGAAAAATGAAAGACTTCATGACTGCAAAACGTGGTAAAACACGCTCAAAAACAAAACAAGAAACTTGCAATGGCTGATAAACTCATTATAATACCGACCTACAACGAAAAAGAAAACATCGAAAAAATCATCCGTTACGTTTTCCATCTCGAGGGTGATTTTCATGTACTTGTCATCGAAGACAATTCGCCCGATGGTACCGCTGAAATCGTAAAAAGGCTGATGAAGGAATTTCCCGATCGCCTTTTTATCGAAGAGCGAAAAGGAAAACTTGGGTTGGGAACGGCCTACATCCATGGTTTCAAATGGGCGCTTGCCCGCGGATATGAGTACATTTTTGAAATGGACGCCGATTTTTCGCACAATCCTGACGACTTGCTCCGTTTGCACAAGGCTTGTGCTGATGGCGCCGATGTTGCCATTGGGTCGCGCTATGTGGGGGGTGTTGTAAATGTTGTAAACTGGCCGATGGGACGGGTTTTGATGTCGTATTTCGCCTCAAAATATGTGCGTGTCATCACCGGTCTCCGGATTGCCGATTCGACCGCAGGATTTGTGTGCTACACACGCAAAGTGTTAGAAACCATCTGGTTCGATAAAATCAAATTTATTGGTTACGCGTTTCAGATCGAAATGAAACTTACCGCCACTAAGTTGGGCTTTAAGGTTGTGGAAGTTCCCATCATCTTCACCGACCGGGCTGAAGGTACTTCCAAAATGAGCCGGGGAATTTTTAAAGAAGCCGTGCTGGGGGTTATCAAGTTAAGTTTTAAAAAAATAAAGCCAAATCCGGCGATTTCAGCCTGATTGGTGCCCTTTGTCAGGATGTAGTAATCAGAAAGAACGTCACAAATCCAGCCAAAAGAAGCGCTTTCCAAATCAGATTTTTCTTATTGTTTTTAACAACGGCTAACTCAAGCCCCACGTTTTTTATCAGAAATTCATTGTCGGTGATGGTGTATTTAACCGGAATATAAATGTAAGCATTTACCTTTTCACCATTCAGCCAGGCAGGATTCCACCTGTTCATTTTAGCAAGAACCCGCTCAATTTCCTTTTCAACATGCACATTGTCTGATTCGTAAAACTGCAGATCGCTGTAGTTTCCTGCAGTATCCACCATAAAACCGATGGTCAGGTAATTCATTCCCGGTTTAGCAAAACGCTGCATCGAAAAATTTACCCTGACCTTCTCCTGAAGGGTTTGATAAAATTCATTTTCTCCGCCAGGATAGGTCGGCAAAGTGTCAACATTTGATTCTGAGTAAATTGTGTTGAACGACCTTGTAGCCGGTTGAGCCAGGCATTGAATTGTAAAAGCTGCCGTTAACCAGATTAAAAGAAACCATTTGTTCATAAAACATTGATATTTATTAAGTAATAAAAAATTCCATGTTTTTTTAACCTTTGCAAACATAAAAATTGGTTACAAATCCATGATCATATTTCATGGTTAAAAAAGCTTGGATTTCAAATGGAAAAGTTGGGCTACACCTTATTTATAAAAGTAGTTGCCAACCTTTTCAAAAGTAAAAGAACCCATCACAACCTCAACCATTTTATTAATTTTGCCAGACGTTTTAAAAATTGCTGACACATGCTTCATTTATTGAGGTTGACCTTTTGCTGAATCTCAAGGAATTGATTACCAATCCAAATTAGTTATTTTAAAAAATCCTGTGTTTATGAAAACGCTAATCACCAATGCACAGATTGTTAACGAGGGACGGATTTTCAAAGGATGGGTTGCCATTCGTGATGGTTTGATAGAAGAAGTCATCGAAAATCCAAATGATGACTTGATGGCGAATTTCAGGGATTATTCAGTAATTGATGCGCATGAAAAACACCTAATCCCCGGTGTTATTGACGACCAGGTGCATTTTCGCGATCCGGGACTCACCCATAAAGGCGACCTCTACACCGAAAGCAAAGCCGCCTTAGCCGGTGGAATTACCTCATTTATGGAAATGCCCAACACAGTCCCCAACACCCTTACACAGGAATTGTTGGAGGAGAAATACCAGCTTGCTGCGCAGAAATCGCTTGCCAACTACTCTTTTTACATGGGTGCTTCCAACGATAACCTGGAGGAGATTGTGAAAACCGATCCGGCAAAGGTCTGTGGAATAAAGGTTTTTATGGGTTCTTCCACCGGAAATATGCTGGTTGATGACCAGGAAACACTGGAAGGAATTTTTAGAGATGCACCCTGCCTGGTGGCTGTCCATTGCGAGGATGAGAAAATTGTGCAACATAACCTGCGTACTTACCGCGAAAAGTTTGGCGAAGAAATTCCGTTTCATTTTCATCCTGAAATAAGGTGTTCCGAAGCTTGCTACCGTTCTTCCTCATTAGCTGTTGAATTAGCTGAAAAGTACAAGACGAGGCTGCACGTGCTGCATCTTTCAACTGCCCGCGAAATGGGGCTGTTTTCCAATAAACTGTCGTTAAGGGATAAAAAAATTACCGCTGAGGTCTGCGTACACCACCTTTGGTTTTCTGACCAGGATTATAAAAAGAAAGGTGCTTTTATAAAATGGAATCCGGCCATCAAATCCTCCGACGACCGTGACGCCCTGTTTCAGGCAGTGTTGGATAATAAAATTGACGTGATTGCCACCGACCATGCACCGCACACTTTGGCTGAAAAGAAAAATCCATATTTCAAGTCGCCTTCGGGTGGCCCGCTGGTGCAGCATTCGCTGGTTGCCATGCTTGAGTTTGTTCGCAAACGCAGGATTTCATTAGAACGGGTTGTAGAAAAAATGTGTCATGCACCTGCAGAATGTTTTGGTGTAAAAAACAGAGGTTTTATTCGGAAAGGTTGCTTCGCCGACCTGGTACTTGTCGATTTAAACCAACCCTGGAAGGTTGACAAATCAAATGTTTTGTACAAATGCGGCTGGTCGCCGTTTGAAGGAACGACTTTCCATGCCGGCGTTTTGAAAACTTTCGTCAATGGGAACCTTGTTTATGACCAGGGAAAATTTGACGAGTCGTTCAGAGGGCAAAGGCTGGAGTTTGAAAGGGGTTGACAATTTCTGATTCAAAAACTGATTTAGGATGGTTACCAAGTTCGTAACATGCTGATATTAAACCTAATAGGTTTCAAAAAACTGTTAGGTTTTCATAAAATCGTTCAGGTTTTACCGAAAATATTACAAAAAATTATTCAACCTTCCACTCCACAATTCCGCCAGAGGTGTTTTCCTGAAGTTTTACATTCAACCGCAGGAATTTTGTTTTTACCGGTTTGAAATTCACGGTGTTGTATTGGTCGGTAAGAACTTCGTAATTGTTCAGATTTTCAACCTTTTTCCAACCGTTTCCCGATTTGTATTCGAGGTTCCACCAAACAGGTGGCCGGTAATTTCCATCGTAGTGATCGAAAACCAACCAGTAAACGCCTGACGAAGAAATGGTGGTTTCCTCCGGAAATTCATATTCAACCCATTCATCGGTTCCTTTGCGAAGCCACCAGTAAAAATAGGGTTTGTAAATATCGCTGGAGCGTGAAGGTTCAAACTGGTCGTTCAGCCCTGGTGTCCAGTCGGTGGAAGAGCGGGCAATGCTTTGCGAAGCCAGTGTTGGCAAGGGCTTACAGCGTGCAAAATCAACCGATTCCGGAATCCACACGGTCATTTCGTTCATGCCGCGGTTTTGCCAGGCGTAATAGGGAATTGCCAGAAAATCCACTGTGGAATCAATGACTTCATTTTTATCATTCCTTTTCAGCGCATGGCCTTGGCCGGTAAGTTTTACGACGCCGTTTAAAAGATTTGTATCAAAAACTGGCGTAAGAACTGTTTTTTCATTCAGGTAAACATCCAGTGCCAGCGAATCTGGGTAATCAGCGCCTTCGGTGCAGTAAACGATGGGTCCACGCTGGATGGCCAACAATCCGCGGTTGGCTTCAACTGTATCAATGGTCTTCATTTTCCGGGCTTCCATCGGAAATGTAACCTCCACAACATCCTCTTTTTTCCACTTTCGTGAAATGGTTGCAAATCCATCGTTCTTTGTAAACCTGACTTTCTCGCCATTGAGTTTAATCTCAGCTTGTTGTGAGGAACGATCGGTAAAAAAGTACAATCCGCCAGGTTGTGGTAAGCTGTCGAGCCATGACGGCATTCTGATCCTGAGTTTAAAAAATGATGCCTGATCAGGATTTATTTCCAGTTTAATGCTTCCATCCCAAGGATAATCAGTGGTTTGCGTAATCATTACTTCTGTATTTCCTGTTTTAATGTTGGCTTTTCCGGCGACAAACAGGTTAACAAAAATTTCATCATCTCTTACACCATAAATATATCCTGGAACCGAAGGCAAAAACCTGGTTATGTTTGAAGGACAGCAGGCACAGCCAAACCATTCCTGACGGCAATGTGTGCCATCAGAAGTCAGTGGATTGTCGTAAAAATAGTGGTCGCCCGAAAGGGAAACCCCCGAAATTACGCCGTTGTAAAGGGCTTTTTCCAGAATGTCGATGTATTTTGAATCGCCTGTCAAAAGAAACATCCGGTAATTCCAGTAAACATTAGAAATGGCAGCACATGTTTCACAGTAGCCGGTCATGTTGGGCAGTTCGTAATTTTCGCCAAAACCTTCTCCCTGTGCCCGGCTGCCCATTCCGCCGGTGATGTATAGTTTTTTTGAAGTCAGGTTGTCCCAGATGCTGAATAGTGCATTTTTCAAGGGTTCATCATTCAGCATCATGGCAACATCAGTAACGCCTGAATACAGGTAGCCGGCTCTTACGGCATGACCAACAATTTCGTCCTGATCCACAACAGGCTTGTGATCCTGACTGTAAGGACTTAGCGGATGGCCATCGGTGCCACGGCCGGTCTCTTCAATAAAGAAACTGGCCAGGTTCAGATAAGTGGTGTCATTGGTTACCCTATAAAGTTTAACGAGCGCCATTTCGATGATGGGATGGCCTGATGGGACCTTTTTTTGCTCCGGCCCCGGACCAAAATCTTTGGCTACAAGGTTTGCACTTTTTATGGCCACATCGAGCAAAGTACGTTTTCCGGTGGCCTGAAAATGTGCAACGGCAGCTTCGTACAAATGCCCAAGGTTGTACAATTCGTGACTGTTCAGTTTTTCCCAGCGGCTTTTTCCCATCCAGCGTTCAAGCCGGGTGCAATTGTTGGTACGGCAGGTGTAAATATAGCCATCAGGTTCCTGTGCAACCGCAATGTAAGCAATGATCGAGTCGAGGTAATGGTCGAGTTTTGCATCGTACCCTGAGGCTAATGAATACGATGAGCCTTCGATAACTTTGTAAACATCGGTGTCATCAAAAGGAAAATCGCCTTTGTGTTCTCCTGTTTTTACTTTTCCGGCTATGGCAAAATTGTCGATTCTCCCGGTAATTTCACACTGTTGAAAAGCGGTAGGAATGGATACTTTACGGTTGGTTTCAATTTTTGGCGCCCAGAATTTGTCGTTGATTTCCACCTGCGTAAATGGAACCGGCTGAACTGGCGCTGGTTTTTTGTCTGGATGCTGGCATCCGAAAAACAAAAAACCGGATATTAAAAGCAAATACCTGTATTTCATTGGTTTTGAATTTTTTTCAAATTATTTTACAATCCACTCGTACAAACCAGTCGAATATTCCTTCTGAAGCTGAATTTCGAGCCTGAGCGCTGATGTTGTAACGTTTTCAAAACTGATGGTGTTGAGGGCGTCTTTCATCACCGGGAATTCACCCCTGACTGTAACCGGAAGCCAGTTTTCACCTTTTAGGTAAAGAATTTTCCACGATTCAGGAATCCGGCAGCCCCCGTCGGGTCCGTCATCGAACCAGTAAACGGAGGTTTCGCTCACCTTTGCAGGTTTTTCAAATTCATATTCCACCCAAACCACGGTGTCGTTTTGCGGCCACCAGTGGTGGTACAAAACCGAATGATCGTTTGAATTTCCCGGAAGATCTCGATCGTTGAGACATCGCGCGGACGTTTTGCCGTTCGACGAAGTTACTTTGCTTGTCCCTGCAATGGTAGGACGGGGGATGGGGCGTGCAAATTCCGGTGATTCAGGTATCCAAACCATCATTTCGCCAGGACCGCGGTGTGCCCAAACGTGGTATGGAATAGCCGTGAAAGGTACCATCTGATCAGCGTTTACGCCTTTTTCTGTTTCGATGGCATTTTTTGCCTTCCCGGTTAAAACGGTAATTCCATTGAGCATTTCAGGTTTAAACACGGCCTCAATGGGTACGTTTTGATCCAAAACCAGGTTCAGAACTCGGCCATCCTTGTTATCAGGCCATTCCAGACAATAAACCAGTGGGCCGCGCTGAAGGGCAATTTTACCAAGGTCGGCTTTTATGTTTTCGTTGGCTTTAATCTTTTTAACAGCCATCGGCAGATGTAAAACCACTTTATCGCCTGTTTTCCAGTTGTTTTCGATAAATGCATAGCCATTTTTCAAGGAATATCCGGCAGGCTCGCCATTGTGGGTAATTTCGAAAGAGGTGAGTTCGCCAGGCAGAAAATGGTAAAGGTCACCCGGGACCGCCTTTTCCGAAACCCAGCCGGGAATTCGTAAAGCCAGATTAAATATCCCGTTCTGAGCCGGATTTATGGTAATTTCCACATCTCCATTCCATGGATAATTTGTTTTTTGAATTACTTGAATTTTTTGACCCTGAAAATCGATATTTGCCTCATTTTCAACATAAAGATTGGTAAAGATCGTTTTTTCGTCGGTAGCATATACGTACCCGGGAACCGACGGCAGAAACCTGGTAACATTGCTGGGACAGCAGGCACAGCCAAACCAGGCACTCCGCTCGTGCTGTCCGCGCGACTCCAGTACGTTGGGATAAAAAAACCGGTCGCCCGTAAGCGAAACTCCCGACAGGAGGGCATTGTAGAGGGTTCTTTCGAGGACATCGTAATATTTAGAGTCGCCATGGAGCAGGAAAAGCCGGTAATTATAGAAAACATTGCCGATAGATGCACAGGTTTCGCAATAGGCCGTCATATTTGGCAAATAAAAAGGTTCGTCAAACCCTTCATTGTCGCCTCCTGAACCAATACCTCCGGTGATATAATATTTTCCGCTGATCATGTCTTCCCAAATTTTATCGGTTGCTTTTGTGTAGCTTTCATCCTTTGTAAGCGCCGCCACATCAGCCATTCCTGAATACATGTAGGTTGCCCTAACGGCGTGTCCGGTTATTTTGTCTTGTTCAATCACCTTCTTGTGAGCCTGATTGTATTCATCCCCGCCCTGGCGGATATCGAGGAAGTATTTGGCAGTTTGCAGGTATTTTTCATTACCGGTAGCGCGGTACATTTTTACCAATCCCATCTCAATTACCTGGTGTCCGGGGTAATACCTGAGGCCGCCTTCCAAAAAATCGTGAACCACCAGGTCAGCGCTTTTTATGGCAATATCAAGCAGGGTTTTTTTACCAGTTGCCTGAAAATGTGCGACGGCAGCTTCGTAAAGATGCCCGATGTTGTAAAGCTCGTGGCTGAGTTCAGGGTCTTTTTCCCAGCGTTTTTTACCCACCCATTCATGCATGTTGGTAGAATCGATGGTGCGGTTGGTATAAAGATATCCGTCGGGCTCCTGCGCCAGACCGATGTAGTAAATGAGTGAGTCGATGGTTTTTTCAAGTTGTGGATCAGGAAAGGTCTGCAAAGAATAGCTCGCTCCCTCCAGTATCTTATAAACATCAGAATCGTCGAATGGGTAGAGCGAGCAGAAACTCCCCTCCTTCAAACCCGCTGCAATCACAAAATTTTCAATTCTTCCGGTTTCACGGCATTTCTGAATGGCGATGGGGATGGTTACCTGATGGTTTTTGATGATGCGTGGCGCCCAGAAATCATCGGTCAGCTTTACCGAAGTAAAAGGTACCGGTTTTATGGGGTAGTCCGCTTCTTTTTTGCCATCCGAACATGATGAAAAAATGGCTGCTAACGTAATGAAAAACAACAGGATGCCTTTGTTTTGAAGAAAATTTCTGATCTTGGAAGTGTTGAACGAAAAGAGTAAATGCTGAAACATAAATGATAAAATTGTTTGGTTATCAATTAAATGTTTTAAATACGCTTATTTTACAAAAGTAAAATAAATATCAAATTTAGTAGCGTAGCGTAGTTAATTTACCGAAAAATTTAACCTACTGATTATTAATAAAATATGAAATTTAATAAAACTTCGTTTTTTTTAGGAATCGTAATTTTGCAATAATTTGGAGATTTGCAAAACAATAAAACTAATTTCGTTTTATTAAACAATTGAATGACTGTGTTTTAATTAAATTTTATGAATAAACTACGGATAAAATTGGCCGTCAGAGCCATCAATTGGTTGTTGATAATATTTTTTATGGGATGTTCGGGTAACGAAGATAAAAAAGTAGTGGAAACATACTCCGATGGCTCCCCTAAAGTCATACAATACTTTAGTGGTGTTGGGGTGGAAAAAACGATGGTCAGGGAACAGATATTTTACCCTGATGGCCAGCTAAGGATGGACGGCGAATATAAAAATGGTCAGAAGGAAGGGCGCTGGATTTCGTATTACAATAATGGAAATCCCTGGAGTGAAGGATTTTACATTGGTGGAAAGAGCGAAGGAAAAACCACCACCTGGCACGAAAACGGGAAAAAGTATTACGAGGGTTTTTATAAAAATAACGAAAGATCAGGCAAGTGGACCTTCTGGGATGAAGAGGGTAATCTGATGAAAGAGATTGATTATGATGCACAGGTCATAGAATCAAAACAACTGGGGTCATGAAAATTTTATTGGTGGAAGACGAGCCAAAGGTTTCCGCATTTATATGTCAGGGGCTGGAAGAGCTAAATTATACAGTTGATCAGGCGTTTGATGGTTTTACCGGAAAAATGTTGGCTTTGAAGAATACCTACCAACTCATTATTCTTGATGTAATATTACCCCACACCAATGGCTACGATCTTTGCAAAGAACTCAGAAAGAATAATATTGAAACCCCGGTGCTGATGCTCACGGCCTTAGGCACAACAGAGCATAAACTTGAAGGTTTTGATGCCGGGGCAGACGATTATCTGGTTAAACCATTTGAGTTCAGGGAATTGGTTGCCAGGGTGCGATCGTTGACCAAACGGGCAAGTGGAATTTTAACCACGGTAAATAAGCTTCGCATAGCAGGCCTTGAACTCGATCTTGATAAAAAAATTGCGATCCGTGAAGGACAGTCCATCGAACTTACCTCAAAAGAATATGCTCTGCTTGAGCTTTTGATGCGCAACAAGGGCAGGGTAATATCCAGGGCTGAAATCGCAGAAAAAGTATGGGAAATTACTTTTGACACAGGAACCAATGTGGTGGATGTTTACATCAATATTTTAAGGAAAAAAATTGACCAGCCGTTTCAGACCAAGTTAATACAAACAAGAATTGGAATGGGCTACATCTTAACTGAAAATACATGAAAATCAGGAACAGGCTTACCTATCTCTTCATCACAATTGTTGCTTTCATCATCTTTGTATTATCAATTTCAATTTACTTTTTTTCAGCAGATTTCAGAGAGGATGAATTTTTCAGAAGGCTCGAGAACAGAGCAATAAGCACTGCACAGCTCTTAATTCAGGTCGAAGAGGTTAATGCGTCGCTGCTTCGGATCATTGAGCAAAATACGCAACCTGTACTTCCATCGGAAAAGCTAATGATTTTTGATTTTGAAAACATTGAATTGTTCAGCACCGACGAGGATACTACCCTTGCCATTTCCGGTGAAATGATGGATGAAGTAAGACTCAACGAAAAAGTAAGGTATTACCAGGATGGGTTTGAAATTGTAGGGATTTTGTTTGCTGATAAGTACGATAGATTTGTTGTTTTTGCCGCAGCGATCGATGAATATGGTTTGAGAAAATTGCGAAACCTGAAGATTATTCTGGTAATTGGATTTATTATTAGCATTGCTGTTGTGAGTATTTCAGGGTGGTTTTTTGCAGGTAATGCCATTTCGCCGATAAGCAGTGTAGTAAAGCAGGTTGAAAACATCACTATTTCCAGTCTTGACCTTAGGGTTGATGAGGGCAACGGTAAAGATGAAATTGCACAGCTCGCTCATACATTTAACCTGATGCTGACGCGGCTCGAAAAAGCAGTTGCGATGCAAAAAAACTTTATCGCAAATGCCTCGCATGAATTCAGGACTCCTTTAACAGCCATCACCGGCCAGCTTGAGGTTGTATTATTAAAGGAGCGTAAAGCTAAAGATTATCAGAAAACGATACAATCAGTGCTGGAAGATATCGAAAGGTTAAGCCTGGTATCGCACCGGCTCCTGCTATTAGCTCAGGCAAGCAGCGACACAGCCCGGCTCTTGCGTCTAAATACACGCGTTGACGACCTGTTGTGGCAGGCAAGGAGTGAATTGTTGAAAAGAAATCCCAACTATGTTGTAAACGTTGTCTTTGACCTACCGGTTGAAGATGAAATGGTGCTGATGGCTAGTTGCAATGATTTCCTGATGAAATCAGCGTTTATTAATCTGATAGAGAATGGCTGCAAGTATTCAGAGAATAGATCATCATTGGTTACGCTTTCATTGTCCGAACATCAGCAACTCTGCATTAAATTTTCTGACACTGGTTCTGGAATCGGTCAGGAAGATTTAAAATATGTTTTCGAACCTTTTTACCGTGGGAAAAATGCAATAAATAAGCCTGGCCACGGAATTGGCCTTTCGTTGGTTGAAAAAATTGTTGGAATCCATGGCGGGAGCATTTCCGTGGAATCCATATTAGGCCAGGGATCTGTATTTACCATTCTTCTTCCTTTAAGTCATTAAATTTTAATGACTTTTTAATCTCCTTTTAATTCGGCTTTAATTTGACCGGCATAGTTTTGCTGCGTTCAAACATTAATAAAATCAATCGACATGAAAACACAAATGAATTTCAAAAAAGTAGCTTTGGTAGTTTTGGGAGTATTATTATTGGTTTCGATAATTTTTATTACTACATCCTACCAAAAACAAAACAAATTACAACGCAGTGCTGATAATGAAAGACTTAAATCAGAAGCCATGCTTTCTGAAAAACTAATGGTACAAAAGGATTTGGACAAAGCCCTGATGGAATTGGCAATGCTAAATCAGAAAAGGAACCAACTTGAACAAAATATCAACGATTTGAACCAAGAAATCAACTCGCGGGATGCAAGCATCCGCAATCTGAAAAAAGAAAATGAACAACTGGAGTCGCTTAAGAAAAACCTGGCTGAAACCATTTCAAAAAGCGAGATAATGAAAAACGAGTTGGAAAACCTGATCGGGAAAATCAATAGCCTGACTAACGATAAACAAATACTTGAAAATACCATTGCCAACCTTCAAAAGGAAAATAACACCCTTGCAGACAACCTTAAGACGATGCAAAATCTGAATGCAAACAACTACCTGATTCAGGCATTAAAAGGTAAGCATGGCCGCCTCACAGTAAATGCACGCAGAACCAATAAAATTCAGTTTGCTTTTGATGTCCCCGAAATTTCCAATGCCAAACTCCACTTTAATATCGTTACCCCTGATGGCAAAACCATCGATTCGAGAAAAGACAAACAGGCTTTGGTAACATTAGTTACAACCGAGGCTGACAATATGGTCGCATCCATAGAAGGTGGTGTTGTAAGTAAAGCAAAACAAACAAGGGTAAATTTATCGTACAAACCTGATCAAAAACTAAAGGCTGGAATTTATGCCTTTGAAATTTACAATAACGAGGTTTATTTAGGTACCAGCCAGATAAAATTAAAATAGGTATTTGTTTAAACTGCTGATTTTGTGGTATAGAGCGTCTCCTCCGGCGCTCTTTTTTTTTCTCATGACCACCAATTACTTAAAATTGATGTACACCGGAAGATGGTCGCTGTAACCTCCTGAATAGTTTTTGCCACTACCTGTTCGGTTGGGAACTTTTTCGCCGTTCCGTTTCTCGTATAGAATCCATTCGGGCCTAAAGATGTGCAATTCTTTTGGGTCAATTTGCAATCCATTACTGTTATTCAATATGTTGCCTGAAACAATTATCTGATCAAACAAATTCCATCCTTTGTAAAACAACGTGCCTTCACCTCTCTGAAATGGCGGCAGGGCAAGGTTGTAAAGTGAATTGTCAGTTGGCTTGCTGAAAGGCTTTTTTGCCTTTAATGCAACAGCAACGCTCGAATCGGTTGGATTGTCGTTAAGATCGCCCATGAAAATGATGTTCGATCTTTGATTTGTTTTAAAAATTGAATCGGTCACATTTTTAACCAGTTTTGCCGAAAACATTCGTTTTTTATCGCTCTTTTCAGTGCCACCCAACCGGGAAGCCCAGTGATCGACCAGAACATGCAAGGTGTCATTGGATGCCGTCACACCTTTAACATACAGCAGGTCGCGGGTATGGTCGCGTTTGTTATCAGGTGATTTGACCACATACTTTTGATCCGATATCACCTTAAAGAAAGCCGACCGGTAAAGTAAAGCCACATCAATCCCCCGCTCATCGGGGCTGTCGTGGTGAACTATCGAGTATCCACCTTTGCTTAGATAGTGATGATTAATCAAATCTTCCAATACCCTGCGGTTTTCAATTTCACATAAACCAACAATAACCGGAAGATTGACACTGTCGATAGCTCTGAGAACCCGTGCAGTGTGTTCAATTTTTTGGTTGTACTTTTTGGTATCCCATTTCAGTTCCGATTTTGGCGTGTAATCACCATCACGGCTACCATCCTGGTTTATGGTATCGAAAAGGTTTTCAACGTTGTAGAATGCCACTTTAAAACTCTTGATTTCCTGCTGTTTGCATCCAAAAACAAAATAAAGCAAGGCAAAAGTTATCACAAAAAATATGATTTTGGTTTTCATTATTTAAAGTATTATTTTTGATAAAACACATGTATGTTATTGAAAATAAGTGCGTAATTAGTGAATGGTCATTTCTCCGGTTTTTTCTCCTGAAGCCATAAAACCTGGCCGGGTCTGGTTTCAGTGCCTTTGCTCATGCGGTTCTTTTTGTAAAGCTGTTTTAGCTGTATGCCGTATAATTGTGAAATGGAGTACATCGTTTCGCCTTCATTCACCACATGGAAGGGTTCTGTGGCCTCGCGCCGCTTTTTTTCGATGTAAATCATTTGCCCTTCGGCAATCTTGTCTTTTTTATCCAGTTCGTTGTATTTCCAAACCTGGTATTCGTAAATGCTAAAATCAGCGGCGATTTTAGCAAAATTGTCGCCCTTTCGGGCAAAAATGAATTTCCGACTGTTGTTGGTAAACACTTTCCGGTTGTTTTTACTTACGCCAAAGGCTTCAAACTTCCTGTTTTTGCTTTTCGGAATTTCATCTTCTCCTACATCAGCAATCACTTCCCTGATCACGTCAAGTTTATAAAGTTCGTGATCTTCAATGATTTTTATCAGAAGTTCGCCATATTTTGGGTTGGTGGCATAACCCGCTTTTTTCAAACCGTGCGCCCAGCCTTTGTAATCGGTAATTTCGAGGTCAAACAACGAAGCATATCGTGGCCGCTGACTCAAAAAGAAAGAGTGGTCTTTAAAGGATTCATCGGCATTTTTGTATTTTCTGAAACATTCGTTGGGGGCATCGTCGTCCATCTTAATAAATTCACCCTCCCAGCCAACATGGCATTTTATTCCGAAATGATTGTTTGCTTCTCTGGCCAGACGGCTTTTACCGCTACCTGTTTCAAGAATTCCTTGCGACAAGGTTATGCTCGCCGGTATTTTGTACTCATACATTTCACGCAACGCAATTTCTTTGTATTGTTCGATGTATTCATGCTGTAGTTTCCAGTTTGCATCTTCTTTCAGTAACTGGGCAGAAATGTTAATGCTGAACGACAACAGAAAAAAAACAATGGATGTAAAAAAAATGAATTCCGGTTTTTTAATTAGCATGATTTTATTTTAGATCAAGGGCAAAAATAGGTCTTCTGTAATTTTTGGTAAAATAATGCTGAAATAAAGTTAAAATTGTAAATAACGGACCGAAACATTTTATTGAAAAGCCGGATCGTTCACAAGCAGCTCAGCCACCGGCAGGCTTTCGGGCTTGCCTATATCAAGATATTTCAAATTATCCGGGCAATAGCCGGTGATGGGGTAATTTGGTGCAAGCCGCAGGTAGGTATCGATGATCGAAAATTTACCTTCTTCTGTAAAAAGACTGAAAATCAGCGGATCGATTATATGAATCCCGTTAAATGCCATTTTTTTTAGATTGGTTTTATTTGGGAAGCAAAGCTTTATTTCACCTGTGTTTTCGTTTCTCCATCCTGCAAGCCGCTGTTGTTCATTCAACAAAAGGAACCGCGATCCAGGCCTGTCCTGCAAAAAAAGTGTTGCCAGCGCTTCCTTTTCAAGGTGAAAATTCAGCATATCATTCAAACTGATGTTTGATAAAACATCGACGTTGTGAACGTAAAAGGGTTTTCCATCATCGAAAAACCAGGCAGCCTTTTTCAATCCACCACCGGTTTCCAGCAGTTTATCCGATTCGTCGGAAAATTGAATGTTGAGGCCGTAACTGTTGTTTTGGTCGATGAAGTTTTTTATCTGATCAGGAAAATGGTGAAGGTTGATGAGAATTTCGCTTACCCCGGCGGATTTTAATTTTGTAATAATCCGCTCTATCATGGGTTTGCCACCAACTTCAATAAGTGCTTTTGGAACTTTTTCGGTGAGTGGTCGCAAACGCGTTCCCAGTCCGGCAGCAAAAATCAGGGCTTTCATTGCAGTAAATCAGGACTTATCGGGTTTGCAGAGTTTTTCTTTGTCATTGGCTGTCTGGCCACAGCCTTTACAGAAAAACTTGTCAGTAGTTATTTTGTGATAATTGTCTTTTTTACAACGTTTTTTCGGCATTTCAATACTTTTAATTGGGTTAAACAGCTGAGGAGTTATTCTTGTTCAAGGTGATGTAAAATTACCTCAACACCGGGATATTCAGCAAGCCTGGCGGCGATTTTTTCGGAACAGTAAACCGAGCGGTGCTGGCCACCCGTACAACCGAAACTGACTGAAAGGTTTGTAAAATTCCGGGCTAAATACGAGTCAACCGACTGTTTTATCAGGGCATAGGTGTGCACAACAAATTCATCCACCTCTTCATACTCATTCAAAAAACTAATCACCTCGGGGTCTTTACCGGTTAAATCGCGGTATTTTGGATGCTTTCCGGGATTCGGTAAGCTACGACAGTCGAAAACATAACCTCCGCCATTGCCCGTCAAATCAGCAGGCAAACCCCGTTTGTACGAAAAACTGTTGATATGAACCGCGAGCGGTGGTCGTATCAGATTTTTCACCTCCTCACTTTCAACCATTATTTTCAGGCAATTGATCAATTCCTGTAGTTCAGATGAAATTTTTTTGTTATTAAGAAGCCATTTTATGTTGTCGATGGCTTTGGGCAGGCTTTCGAGGAAGTGCTGTTTTTTTTCATACAATCCTCTGAAACCGTAAGCTCCCAACGTTTGAAGGATGCGTACGAGGGCAAATTTGTAAAAGTAAAACCTGAAATTCTCAACACCTTTAGGGTCAATAATTTTAGCCTGATCGATGTAATAATCAATGAGTTGCTCACGGATGTCGTGTGGAATTTCGGCCCGTGCCTGAAATAGCAAAGAAATGAGGTCGTAATGAAGTGTTCCTTTTCTTCCTCCCTGGTAATCGATGAAATACAATTTCCGGTTGTGCAACATGATGTTTCGGGCCTGGAAGTCGCGGTAAACAAAATATGAATTGTCGGCTGACAAGAGTATTTGTACCAGGTTTCTGAAATTTTCTTCGAGTTTGTACTCGTCGAAAGTTATTTTGGCAAGTTTTAAAAAATTGTATTTGAAATAGTTTAAGTCCCACATGTAGGCCTGTCCGTCGAATTCGGCTGAAGGAAAGCAAACTGAAAAATCGACCGTTTTGCCGGCTATCATCTGAAAACGGATCAATTCATCAATCACCATTTTGTATATGGTAATCAACTCGCTGCCAAATCCTGATTTCCGGCGGATTTCGGTTATGTGATCAAACAAAATTGAATCGCCCAGGTCTTCCATCAGGTAGGTTTTATGATCGGAGCCAACAAGATAAATTTCAGGAACATTAAGGCCCTGCGATAAAAAATGTCTGCTGAGGTTAACAAAAGCATCGTTTTCGGGGCGATTATCGTAAAACGCCCCAATGGCCTGATGCCCGCTGCTTTTCATCCTGTAATATTTCCTGTAACTGCCCGAAGCAGGTATTAACTTTATTTCTTCGGGGCTGCTTCCTGACCACTGTTCAAAAAGCACCTGGAGCTGACTGATGACGTTGTTTTCCAATCTTTGCAATTTTGCCCAAAAGTACATTTTTTCATTTCTGCTAAAGTTTTACAAAGGATTAACATAAGCGTTAAACTTCGTTAAAAGGGCGATTTCACAGGTTTTTCACACTTTCATAAATTTTATTTTTGCCCGGAAATTCGTAAATACTAATCAATACAACAGGATATGAAAAAAAGCATTTTTTATTCACTGGCTGTGGTCGTTACAGCAATTCTGTTTTCTTGTGCCAATCAGGCTGAGAATAAATCAACCCAAACCGGAAATGCCTCAGCAGCCAACACGGCAGTTGCACAATCCGAGGCTTCTCAACCAGATCAGTCGCAACCTCAGGCAGAGGTTCAGCAAAACCAAACCACTGAAACCTCGCAGCAGGTGGCAAATCAATCTCAGGCCGGTGCACAGCAGGAGCAGGTTGCCCAAAACCGTCAGCCTGTTGATCAAGCCAAAACAACTGCCAACCAACCAGCTACCTCAAAACAAGATCCCCCGAAGCAAGCGCAGCAACAGCAGCAACAACAAAAGGCCAGCCAACCGGCAAATCAGCCTGCTTCGGCCACCAATCAGGCGCAACAGTCTGTACCTCAGTCAATCGAGCAAAGTTTACCACAAATGGTTGACGAACAGGGAAGGCCGCTCAAAACTACGGTTACCCGTGTACCCGAAGACCAGCGGAAGCCTTTCATTCCAAAAGACAAACAAAAACTTTCAGATAATGAAATTCAACTGGGGAATGCCGTTGGTAATGACCTTGGGGAATTTTTTGGGCTCGGCATCGACAGCACGCAAATCAAACTGAGCGATTTACGCGGAAGTCTCGTAATGGTCGTTCTCTGGAATTCGCTGTGCGACCATTGCGTTCACGACCTCGATAAATACCTGCCTGTTTACAATAATTATCACCCAAAAACATACAAAAACGGGAAATCATTTGAGGTTTTCACCATTGGTCTGGACAAGGAAAGGGCAACCTGGGTGCAGGCGCTTACTGAGAAAAATTATCCTTGGAAACATAATGTTTATGTATTGGATAGTTGGAAAGATCCCGACATTCGCTTCTTTGGCGTGAAAAACCTGCCAGGAACATTCCTGATCGACGGAGATGGTATTGTTTTGGAAAAAGCATTTACTCCCGAACAACTTCCGGCACTGCTCGATAAATACCTCTAAAAAAAATAATTAAGATATTTTGACTCAAAAATTGCTCGATTTAAAAATAATTGTACTTTTGCTGCCCTGAAAAAATAGGGTTAGCAATAAATAATAACAGAATAGATAAATTTTTGAAGTAATGGCAAATCACAAATCAGCATTAAAACGGATTAGAGCAAACTTTTCGAGACAATTACGCAACAGATATTACGCCAGGACGATGCGTAATGCCATTAAAAAATTCAGAAGCCTCACCGATAAGGAAAAGGTTCGTGAAGAGTTGCCAAAAATGATTTCGATCATCGATAAAAATGCAAAACGCTCTATTATTCATAAAAATAAAGCATCGAACCTCAAATCGAAGCTGACTAAAAAATTGAATGCAATGGCCTAATAGCATTGCCCAACAAATAAAGAAGCCTCTTGTGTGTTATGCATAAGAGGTTTTTTTATTTTCGCAGGGTTCAAAAACCAATCCTGAAAACAAATGGAAATTGTTCCTCAGAAAACATCGATAAAAAACTGGCATGAGTGCGACCGTCCGCGCGAGAAACTCCTTAACAAGGGGAAATCGGCGCTGTCGGATGCCGAACTGATTGCCATATTGATCGGTTCAGGGTCACACAACGAATCGGCTGTTGAACTGTCAAAAAGAATATTAAACACTTGTGATAATTCCCTAATCGAGCTTTCGCGAATGACTTTGTCCGAATTGAAAAAATTTAAGGGAATTGGCGAAGCAAAAGCAATCACAATTGCCGCAGCGCTTGAACTTGGACGAAGGCGTCGCGGCGCTGAAGTACTCGAAAAAAAACTCATTCGAACCAGCCGTGATGCTTTCGAAATCATTCAAATGCTGATTGGCGACTCACTTTATGAACAATTTGTTGTTTTGTTTCTAAGCAATTCACAACACCTGATAAAAACCCAGGTAGTCAGCGAAGGCGGAGTTACGGGTACTGTGGTTGATCCCCGGAAAATTTTCAGATTAGCGCTTGAATGTAACGCTGTTGCAATGGTTTTAGGACATAATCACCCCTCGGGAAGCACCAATCCAAGCCAAAAGGACATTGATCTTACAAAAAAAATGTTGATTGCCGGAAAAGCAATAGAAATAATTGTGGTTGATCACGTCATAATCGGAACCGAAAATTACTATTCGTTTGCCGATGATGGAGCCCTGTAAGGATTAAAAATGTTGGCTGTGCAAGACCGGATTTTCACTTTCACCAGAATTATTTAACGCATATTTAATCATTTCTTCATAAATCCAGTACCAGCCTTTCCAACGTCCGAGATTGCTCAGCGACTCGTTGTGCCATAAACTGATAAAGGTTCCGTTGACCGATTTCACCTGATCGATAATCTCTTTGGTCAGCTCCAACGATTTTTCAACCGAAAGATTCATGTAGTCTTTAAGCGTTCCTTCCATCACCTGAAAAGGATGAATACGGAGTTTGGTTTCTGTTTCAAAATCAAGGTCGTAAAAATTGTACGTATCGCAAATACTTGCCCTGAAACCCGGACGCGACGCATAACCCATGGTATAATCATCGGTGATGTCGATGTTAATAAGATTCCGGTAGGTAGTCGGAAAGTTTAGCCGCAGAAAGTGTTGCCTGCTTTTGGTTATTTCGCGGTTCAAAACTTTGGCCAAACGCTCGGTTTCAATCCGTAACTTGTTTATGTTGATGTTGCTGTTGAACGAAGGATGGATGCCTACTTCGGCATAATCGGCAATAGCTTTGACTAATCGCTGAAAATTCCGGTTATTGACAGGAATATTTTTATCGAATTCACCATAATCGGCGAAAAGAATAAAATACACCGGGTACAGATTGTATTTTTTAAGCAGTTTCAATTGAAAATTGTAAGTATCAAAGGGGTCTTTTTTTAACCCGGCGAGTACCCGAAGCCGTTCAAATATTTCAGAAATGTTAAAATTCGACAAATCACGCATTAAGGCTCCAACAGTCCTCACAGTTCCTTTGTATTTGTAAGAATAGGCCAGATCGATATCTACAGTAGGAATAAACTGGAATTTACGGTTTCTGAAAATTTCCATCGGATATTTCCGGAGTATGGCCTTTTTTATTTCTTCAGCCCAGATGTTTACCAGAGGTTTATGCAGGAAACCTTTCTGGTAGGCAAGGCTTTCGCTGGCTTCGAAGCGGTTGAACTTATCTTTGATGTATGGAAGATATTCTTCGTAACGAGTGATCAGGTAAAAGCTGGCTGCAAAAGGATCGAACGGAAATGCTGAACTTCTGTCGTGGACCTGGTAAAACGCAACATTACCCTCATAATCTATAAAATGCAACTTTTGCCCTTCGATACCGGTTTCGAACAGCAAATCCGTTGCCTGGATAAACAACCCACTTTTGCATGGTTTTTTTTCATAGCAGATTTTAGCTCCTTCCCAGCTTTCAAAATCGTCGATTGATGTTGTCAATTCGTATTTTGCTCCTAAAATGTGTTTAAATATCTGCCTGAAAATGTAATTCGCCCGTTTTGATATTTTGCTGCAGTAAATGAGTATCATACCAGAGGTTTTGCAACAAAGATAAATATTTTGGAAACGCCTGAATTTTAATATTCCCCAACCTTACACCGAAAGTGAAAGCAGATCCGTAAAAATCTATACTTTTGAACCTGAAAACTTGAAGAAAAAATGGATAATTTTATTGTTTCGGCGCGAAAATACAGGCCGGCGACTTTTGATACCGTGGTGGGGCAAAATCATATCACCTCAACACTAAAAAATGCCATTATGCACCGGCAACTTGCTTCGGCTTTCCTGTTTACAGGGCCGCGTGGAGTTGGAAAAACTACCTGTGCACGCATCTTTGCCAAGACCATTAACTGCATGAACCTGACCGAAAGCATCGAACCCTGCAATACCTGCGAGTCGTGCATTTCGTTCAACAGGAGTGCATCATTTAACGTTCACGAACTCGATGCGGCGTCCAATAATTCGGTTGACGACATCCGGACGCTGGTGGACCAGGTTAGAATTCCACCCCAGGTTGGCCGTTACAAAGTGTACATTATCGATGAGGTTCACATGCTGACAATGGCTGCTTTCAATGCTTTCCTGAAAACACTTGAGGAACCGCCTGATTACGCCAAGTTTATTCTGGCTACCACCGAAAAGCATAAAATTATTCCAACCATTCTATCGCGCTGTCAGATTTATGATTTTAAACGAATCAATGTTGGCGACATCAGTCATCACCTGATGTTTGTTGCCAGCCGTGAAGGTGTGAATGCTGACCCTGATGCACTTCATATAATTGCACAGAAAGCCGATGGCGCTTTGCGCGACGCACTATCAATTTTCGATCAGTTGGTGAGTTTTGCCGGAAAAACGCTTACCTACGAAATTGTGCGCGAAAACCTGAACGTACTCGATTATGATTACTATTTCAAGTTGACTGATTATCTGCTTGCCGGAGATATCTTCAATTCGTTGCTGATTCTTGATAAAATTATCGAATCGGGGTTCGATGGCCAGCATTTTTTGTCAGGTTTGGGCAGCCACTTCAGGGATTTGTTGGTCTGTCACGATCCAGGAACAATCAAGCTTCTTGAAGTGGGTGAAAAAATTCATGAGCGTTACATGAAGCAAACATCTAAGTGCCCGGTTGTTTTTTTGCTCAAAGCGCTCGATGTTGTTCAAAAAACCGACTATACCTACAAAACAAGCAACAATAAGCGCCTGCACATCGAAATTGCCCTCATGCAACTGGCTGCACTTAGCGAATCATCTGGGTTGGTGCAACAAAGGGCCTCGGCAAATGTTGAAGCTGAGAAAAAAAAAACTGATGTAACCGCCACCGTTATTCAAAAACCTGTGGAAAAACCGGTTGCCCCAAAACCTGAAAAACCTTTGCCGGTTCAGGTTGAAATGAAACCTGAACCCAAATTTGTCAGCCTGCCGACATCACAGGGAAAAGTAAACTTTCCGGGAACCATTTCGATAAAGGATGATATTACTGAAAATGAGGAAGAAAAGCCTGTTAAAGAGGAAAATTTTGACGTGGCATCCGATGAGTTTCAAAATGCTGCCGAAATTAACAACATTGAACTCGAGGAAGCCTGGAAGGATTTTGCAATGAGCAATACTGCCGAACGGCCAAACTTTTTAAGCACACTGCTTGCTGCAAAGCCAGTATTGGGAAACGAGTTTATCATTTCTTTTGAAGTTAAAAACATCATTCAGCAGCAGGAAATAGAAGAGAACAAGGGTGAAATACTCCGGTTTTTAAGAGAAAAATTAAACAACAGGTTTTTACGCCTTAATGTAGTTGTCAATGCAGAAATTTCAAATACAAAGCCTTATTCTCCCGAAGAAATAAACAAGTACCTGATAGAAAAAAATCCGGCAGTGGTATTATTGAAAGAGAAACTTGGTCTGTCGTTAAACTATTGAAAACATCCTTTCATCAAATGGTTATTTGCTGCATCAATGTTTAACAAATATGACGGATTTTTTTGAGAATTTCTGATCAGAATAAAGGTGGTGTTGCAGATATCCGATCATCCGTGTGTTTGTAATGTGCATTATTTCATGTATTTATTTTGGCATAGCCCAATCAGGAAAAACCCCGGATTGAATATCAAACACCGGCGCGCCCATCAGATAGGTCATAATTGTAATGATCACCGCACCTGCCAGGTTAAGAATTATGCCGGTTGAGGCCATCTGCGCCACAGTAAGACGGTTGGTGCTAAAAACAATGGCATTGGGAGGTGTGGCTACCGGTAACATAAATGCCATCGAACACGAAAGGGTAGCCGGAAGCATTAGCAGCAACGGATTGATTTTGGTACTGATTGCAATTCCGGCCAAAATCGGGAGAATCATTTCAGTGGTTGCTGTATTGGAGGTTAGTTCGGTCAGAAAAGTCAGCAGCAGGCATATTGCCAGAATCAATACCAAAGGGTGAAAATGCGTAACCCACATCATTTGTTCGCCAAACCAGGCCGAAAGCCCCGATTCCTTAAATCCCGAGGCAAGTGCAAAACCACCTCCAAACAATAAAATGATATTCCAGGGTATGGCTTTGGCTGTTTCCCAAACCAGAATCCTTTTCATCTCCTTGTTTCGGGATGGGATAACAAAGAGCAAAACAGCCATAAAAATTGACACTGTGCCATCATTGATGTATTCATTTTTATGCCCGAAAGCCGAAGACCAGCCGGGGAGGGTAATGCTCCCAAAACTTATGTCGATACGCGAAAGCCATAATATTGCCGTGAGGAGAAACACAGTTAGGACAACTTTTTCTTCAAATGTCATTGGTCCCATCCCGGCAAGCTGCTTGCGGAACGTCAGTTTATCAATTTTGTGCCAGCGTCCTTTTGCCGGGCGGAATTTGAAAAACAGAACACCCCATGCAATGGCAAAAAATGCCACCGACACCGGAAATGCATACAACAGCCATCGGGCAAACGAAACTTCGGGAGCATGTGGAAAATAAATATGAAAAATCCTTGCAAACGACAGATTTGGCGGTGTCCCAACCAGCGTTGCAATTCCGCCAATTGATGCCCCATAAGCAATACTCAGCAACAGCCCAACCGAAAAAGTAGCCACACTATCCTTATCAACCGATTCTTCGAGTTTGGAAATGATCGACATCAAAATGGGCAGCATCATCATCGAGGTTGCGGTATTTGAAATCCACATCGAAATCAAAGCGGTTGCCAGCATAAATCCAAGAATGATTCTTCCGGGGCTTACGCCGGTAAGCAAAAGAATATTTAATGCTATCCTGCGGTGAAGGTTCCACCTTTCCATGGCCAGCGCTATTAGAAACCCACCCATAAACAGGAAAATTACATGGTTAAAATAGGTGGCCGAAACATCTTGTCCATTCATGATTCCCAACAAAGGGAATAATGCAACCGGCAACAGTGAAGTAATCGCCAATGGTACAGCCTCGGTAATCCACCAAACCGCCATTAGAAACGCCACTGCAAGTGTTCGGGTGACACCAGGATTATTGGGTTGGAGGTCAGCAAATGCAATAAAACTTATTGAAACTAAGGGAGCAATGATGAAACTGATAATGGTTTTTGTTTTCAATTTTATGTGCTTTTTATTCAAAAATTAAGAAAAAACGAATGTACTAAATTCGTCATATTTCATTGCCTGAAATGAAAAATCATTTCGTATCAGGCAAGAATTCTTAGCTTTGCAGCCTTATTTAAACCTTTATTATTTATGAGAAAATTAGCTGTTGTTGCCTTTGGTGGCAACGCATTGTTGCAATCGAACCAAAAAGGAACCATCGACGAACAGGAGCTGAATGCTTACGAAACAAGTGAAAAACTTTTGGTGCTTATCAACAACAAAAACTACAATCTGGTTCTTACGCATGGCAATGGTCCGCAGGTTGGCAATTTATTGCTGAACAATACGGCCGGCAACAAATTGTACGGCTTACCCGAAATGCCACTCGATATTTGCGTTGCCTATTCCCAAGGGTTTATTGGTTATGTGCTTGAGCAGCAGTTGCGTAACGTATTGATGGCCAACGATCTCGACCGTGATATTATCACCATTATTACTCAGGTTTTAGTAAACAAAGATGACCCTGCCTTTAAAAACCCGACAAAACCTGTTGGGCCTTATTACACCCGCGAGGAAGCCGACCGCATCAAAGCAGAAACAGGATCTGTTTTTGCTGAAGATCCACGGGGCAGAGGGTGGCGAAAAGTGGTTGCCTCGCCAAGGCCATTGGTTATTAACAATAAAAAATCGATAGAAAAAATTGCACGTGAAGGTACAATTGTGGTTGCCGTTGGCGGCGGTGGCATACCGGTTTTTTACAAGGAAGAAAACAAACTTCAGGGAATTGATGCAGTAATCGATAAAGATCTTGCATCAGCTTTACTTGCATCACAAATAAATGCAGATAAGTTGTTCATTCTTACCGATGTACCAAAAGTGTGTTTGAACTTCAATACCCCCCAGGAAAAAACTGTTGACAGACTATCCATAGCCCAGGCTAGGCAGTACCTCGAAGAAGGCCATTTTGCCGAAGGCAGTATGGCGCCCAAAATTAGAGCCGCCATTTATTTTGTCGAACACAGCGGAAAAGATACCATCATTACTAACGCCAACAAATTGGGCGTGGACGATGGCGGTACCCGCATTGTAATTGTTTAAAGCAGAATATTGGAGGTAAGATCAGAGGACACAATTAGCATGGTAGCAAACATCAAAATCTGTGTGAAACCAACTGTTACCGGCTGTTATTTTCTTTCACATGAAAACGATTTTTGATATGAAAATTTTTAGTCCTTTTACATCCATTTGAAATTATAAGATAATGATTTATAACATTTTAATTTAAAAAAATATGGCTTTTAATTTGAGAAACAGGAATTTTTTGAAGTTGTTGGATTTCACACCACAGGAAATCAAATTTTTACTCGACCTTTCTGCTGATTTAAAAAAGGCAAAGTATGCAGGAACCGAGCAACAAAGGCTTAAGGGCAAAAACATTGTCCTATTATTTGCCAAAGATTCAACCCGCACCAGATGTGCCTTTGAGGTAGCTGCTCTCGACCAGGGTGCACATGTGACATACATAGGCCCTTCGGGTTCCCAAATGGGAAAAAAGGAATCGATGAAAGATACCGCCAGGGTATTGGGACGTATGTACGATGGCATCGAGTACCGCGGATACGGCCAGGATATTGTGGAAGAGTTAGGCAAATATGCCGGTGTACCGGTTTGGAACGGGCTGACCAACGAGTTTCATCCCACGCAAATACTTGCCGACTTTTTAACCATGTCTGAATTTAGTGATAAGCCCTTGAACCAAATATCGTTTGCCTACCTTGGCGATGCGCGCAACAATATGGGCAATTCGCTGATGGTTGGTGCAGCAAAAATGGGAATGGATTTCAGAGCCGTTGCTCCCAAAGATTTGCATCCTGATGAAAAACTGGTTGACACCTGCCTGAAAATAGCCAGCGAAACAGGGGCAAAAATCACACTTACCGACAATGTAGATGAAGGTGTTAAGGGGGTTGATTTTCTATATACTGATGTTTGGGTTTCGATGGGTGAGGCCGATTCGGAATGGGAGAGAAGAATTAAAATGATGCTGCCCTACCAGGTTAATATGGAAATGGTAGCCAAAACAGGAAATCCAAAAGTAAAATTTATGCATTGCTTACCGGCATTTCACAATCGTGAAACAGCAGTAGGTGAGGAAATTTTCCAGAAATTTGGTATTCCATCCATGGAAGTTTCCGAAGAAGTGTTCGAATCGCCAAATTCAATAGTATTCGATCAGGCCGAAAACCGGCTTCATACTATAAAAGCCGTTATGGTCGCTACCTTGGGATCATAATTTTTTGCCAGGCTAAAAAAAAAGCCGTCTGGTTTCAGACGGCTTTTTTTTGTTCAAAAATGTTTATTTGTTGACTATCAGTTTACTTGTGTAAATGGCGTCATCTTTAATAAACTTGACCATGTAAACACCATTTGATACTTCATTGAGAAGTATCTGTTGTTCCGATTCACCAGTTCTGAACTGAAGCGGCCGGCTGATAACAGCTTGCCCAACAAGATCGATAATTTCAAAATCTACATTAACAGTTTCTTTTGTGTTAAGCCTGATGTTAATCACATTGTTGGCAGGGTTCGGATAGATGCTCAGCGATGATGTTCCAAAGAAATCCTCATTGATTCCTGTCGCCGGCATTGTAACAAATGTTCCTACCGTACTGTAGTCGCTTGTGTCGATTTCGGTGTAAGCTCTCACCCTCCAGTAATACATTGTACCGGCATCGAGCGCATACAAAACATTGAAAAACGGAATGGTAGCGTCATCAGCCGGAATTTGGTTGATCACTGATGTGGCAAATGAATTATCGCTGCTGTATTCAACTTCATATCCCGTAGTTCCCAAAATCTGACTCCATTTGAATTGTGGTTTGAGTGCTACACTGTCGATACCTTCGGCGGGGCTTGTAAGATTTACTTTTGCTGATGTCGTAAAATTCCAGGCAGCCGACCAGTTGGTGGTATCATTGTCATGACGGCCTCTCATTCTCCAGTAATATTTTATCCCATATTTTAAATCTTCAGCCGGAACTGTGGTCAATTCGGTAAGATAAGTTGTTGGTGTGGAAAAATCTTCATGAATATCCAACTGGTAGTCAAATTTCTTAAAACCCGAAACATCATCCCACCTCAGGTTCACATTAAGTGCCTGATCAACTGAATTGTTGTTTGGTTTTTTCAATTCTATCTCATCAAGGGTGGTGAATTTCCAAACAGCACTCCATTCACTTTCGTCATTGGCATGACGGGCTCTTGCGCGCCAATGGTAATCCTGACCAAATAGAAGTTGATCCATCCTCTTTTCGTAGGTTGTGCCGTTGGTGGTGAATTCCTTCAGGTTTGGAGTATTAAAGCCCGGGTCTGTATCAATCTGTATGTCAAAATGCTCTACTCCTGTTATGACCACAGCCGAAATCCGGTCTTTCCATTTCAGCAATACATCGGCAACATTGTCAGAACTATTGTTGTTCGGTTTGTTAAGATCAATTTTTTCAAAAGTCGTAAAACTCCATGTTTGTGACCACAAGGAGCTTTGTTCCTGCGCATCAATTGCTCTCACTCTCCAAAAATAAGGAAAATTGAACTTTAGATAGTTGGTTTTTACCGCCGACAATTCGGTTACCGAATCAATGACAATATTGGCAAATGACTGGTCCTCGGCTAACTGAATATTGTATTTCACTGCGCTGATTACAGGATTCCAGTCTAAGACAACATCGGGCATCTGATTAGTTTTGTTGTTGGTTGGTGCTACCAAGGCTGGTGAATCAATACGAACCTGGGCAAAAATGCAAGTAACTACCAGAAGTATTATGCCGGTGAATATGTATTTTTTCATGTTTGATGTATTTTTAATTAAATAAACTGTCTGAAATTTATTATTTAACAACGAATTTTGATGAATTAACCTGGCTTCCAGATTGTAAGCTTAATACATAAGTGCCTTTTGAAAGATGTGAACAATCAATATTCACTTCATTTTTGCCTTTGGTCAGGTTCTTCAAAACTTGTGTTTTTACCAATTTTCCGCTCAGATCATAAACCGATAAGTACGCATTCTGGCTGGAGGAAAGGTCAAAACTTAAGGTAGCATTATTTATTACCGGATTAGGATAAATCAGTAATGAAGTATTGTTGGATGTGGTTGTGTTTGGATTTGTTTCATCGATACCCACAGTATAAAATTCAGAAGTTCTGAACAATCCTCTGCCATGTGTGGCAATGTAAATGTTTCCAAAATTTTCAACGGATGGGAAAACAATATCAGCACCATCCGGATCATCATTTTCAATAACAAATCCGGCTTTATAAACAGTTTGCTGTTTAATCTGGAAAACCGGAATGGCGCCTATTTCATTGTTTTCGGCAGTCCATGTAACATCATCAGCAAACAGATTTTCAGTTACATAAACCCCGTATTCAGTGCCAACCATGGCAATTTCAGACTGACTCATTTCGATAAGTGATGAATATACTGGCATCTTTGGCAAATCGCCTGTAATATCAGTAAAAGTTGCAACAGAGGTTGAATCTAAAGCATTGGTTGACAGATAAATATAAGATTGGTTTCCGTAATTTCCCAGAGTAACCATCACATTTGCAGCATTTTTCGGATCAACTGAAATGGAGGTAATAAATCGTCCTGAGAACTCAGGAATCTGAATCTGATCGGTAGCAACAATACAGTATGGGCTTTTAGCGTGGGCGCGTTCTTTGTTGTAAGCAAGTGCAAGGTTAGAAACCCTGTAGAGTTTTCCGTCGTCCATACCAACAAAAACATAATTGGCATCGCTTGAATATGCAACACAAGTAGCATTCCCGGTGAGGTCAGCAATCGACCACCAGTCACAATCTTTGTTGAATTTTACGGCATCTTTTGTCATAAACAACGAATCATGAGTGGCCAGGAATAACCTTGACTGAACGATATCCTGAACACGTATTGAGTCACCGGCAACAAGCGAATCCTTGTCAAGGATGTAAGTGAACGGATAACCAATATCAGTGCTGAAACCTCTGTTGAGGCTTCTGCAAATCAGGGTCTCGCCCATATGGTAAGTTTTGTTTGCCTTGAAAGTAACTGAATCGCGTGAATTCTGGCTGTGGAAATCTTCCCACATGGCCATGGGTGTAATGAAAAGGTTGCTTGTTGGAGGTCCGAAATTGAATGAAGTATTAAGTCCCATGTCTTCGGAGCGTTCAATTGTACCTCCGCTGTTGCTGTAAATGAATGCTTCTGGATTGATGACAGATATCATGCAACTCCCACCATTTCCAAACAGAATTTGGGTGGCCTCTTTGGGATCATTTAACAGTCCACTTATGTATTGAACCCCTTTTCCCTGGGTACCTGTAAGCAGGCTATGATCAAATCCTCCAACACCAACAGTGTATGACTGTGTGATGGCAAGGATTTTATTCATGGGTTCAAAAGTGGGGAAATTGTCCACAATTGTACCAGTAAAGATACCATTGCTGGTTGCAACTGTGAGACGGGTATTGGAACCCGGTGCAAAAACATAACTGTGATGCCCGGTTGGCAAATACAAAGGATAACCTTCAAAGAAATTGCCTGAAGTTATCGGACCATTACTCCAGTCGTAGTAGCCGGTTTCGTAAATCTTTTGTCCGAGCCACATATCTTCCCCACCTACCAGAATTTTGTAAGGATCTTGCGGGAAGACTGTAAGTACATTATTAAAACAGGCTGTACCGTTGAACATCACGAGGCTCGAGCCACCGGGGAATATTATTCTCCAGGTTTCGCCTTTATCTTCCGAAAGGTAAATATTGTCGATAAAACCGTATTGCTGTGTACAAACGGCATACAAAATATTGCCAGTGGCATCTGATGGAGCAAATGAAACCTGTGTGCGGTTTGGATTAGCAGAAAGTGGGCTTGGTACTTTAACAATGTCGTTTGCCCAATTGGTGGTTTGGCTAAAATTTACTGTTCTTTCTCCTGTTAAATTGTTGGTGTCGATGGCCACAAGCGTAGTGGTATAAGCCCTGATTTCGCGTGCCGTAACTTTGGGATTGTTGGGCCTTCCTGATCTGTTGGTGAAAATAAGGTCTGATCCTCCGGGGGCGGTGTAAACCATGTTACCAAACGTTGCAACTACTGTTCCGTCAGCAGCTATATCAACGTCAGTACAGTTTATCTTGCCCATGCTGATGATATTTCTTATTTTGGGTTGAGCAACCTTTTCATAGTAGGTTGTGTCAATGGTTGCTGTGTTGTATTGTGGCTGATTCAGGATCAGTTTGTCACCAACAAATTCCCAGCTGTTGCAGTGCACAATTGAGTCGATGGACACTGTAACATTGTAAGAAACGGTATCCAGGTAATGTTGTTCAGCTTTCATCCAATTGGTCAATCCGTCATTTGAATACCACAAACCTGTATTGGTGGCCACATAAATTCTTGATGACGAAGGGTCTGTTGCAATCTGGTTGATGTAGGCCCAGTCAACTGTATCGTTGTTGGCGGTTACAACTGGTTTTGTTCCGGGTACAAGTTCAAAATTATCCTGGTCGGTTGATCTGAAAAGACCTTGTCCCACGAGACCTCCGTAATAAGTTTCATCATCTGTACAAAATCCTTCACCAGTTCCAGCGTAAATAGTCCCGGATGAGGTTTGTGTCAGGCAGGTAACGTATAAATTTCTGTTGTTTAAGTTTATTTTGTGCCACGAAGTTCCAAAGTTATTTGTTTCCCACAGGCCACCTGTAACTCCTGCGGTGATCAGAGAATTTCCGGTTGGATCGGTGTTGTCATAAATTACAGCTCTTACCCGGCCGGCAGCGTTGTTGGGTCCCATTTCCTCCCATTGCAGGCCAAAGGCATTTCCCGATTTAAAATGCATTTGTTCAGCCTGATTCCTTGCTGCCAATACGTCGTTGGGGCTTACTTTGCCAGTAACCTGATTGCTTCTGATTTTGGTGAAATATTCAGAGGCATCCTTGATTATGCTGGCATTCTGATTATCGCCTGATTTGGACTTATTTTCGTCAAACCATGCCGATGCAGCCAGAATGCCTGCAAATCCAAAAATGAAAACAAATAAGCTAAAATGTAAAAGTTTACTTTTCATGTTATTTTTGTTTGATTAGAATTTTTTTTAGAATATCCAAAAATGGCTTTCGATTTTGTTAAATACCTAAAACTGAAAATTATTAAGTTTCATCCGATAGCTGATTTGTGTAGTTAATTACCTCAAAATCAATTCATCCAAAATTAGCCTTTGACCTGTAACCCGTTAATTTTAAATCAGTTTTCGGTTTTTTGAAATCAGTTAACGGTGCAGCTTTCAGACCATTTTTCAGGGTAAAAAACCACCAAAATCAATCAAAATTTGAATGAACAAAATTGAAAAAAAATTCGCAATCAGCGATTGTTTTTTTCAATTCAAATCGATTTTAAATAAAACAGGCCAAGGATTGTGTCAGTCAATCACCACCTTCGCAATAATTTGCAGGGTTATCAGTTTTTAACAAATTGAGCACGGTTGTTGTAAAGCGTTCGGTCTTAAATTTTAATTTTGCCGTGTTTTTTTTTGAAAATGAATAAACTGAGTATAAATTCAATAGTGAAAATTTTATGAGACATTTATTATCAGCAGCTTGGATCGTATTATCAATCGCTTTTTTTGGATTTTCTGATGTTTCGGCACAGGAATCTTTTTATGGGTTGAAATCACAAAAAAGTATAAAATCATCGCCAACCAAAGAGTTAAAACGGAAGGGTACCTGTTGGAGCAACGCAGGAGCTGCCTTTTTGGAAGCCGAAATGATGCGGATGGGAAAAAAGGAAATTGATTTGCAGGAACTTGATTTTGTTCACAATGCATTTTTACTGAAAGCCAATCTTTACCTCGAAACCAAAGGTAAATTCAGGGTAGGTGAAAACGGGATTGCTTCTGACGTTGTTAAATGTATTGAAAAATATGGTATGGCGCCTGAATCGGCCTATCTGGCGCCAGCGCCCATGGAAACTGAACCTGCCACGGGTGAGATGGAAGCTGTGTTACGCGGGACTCTAATGATGGCGTTGCAGGATAACACCGGGCAATTTGCCGACAGATGGAGCGAAACCTATGATGCAGCCCTTTCAAATTACATTGGCGAAACGTTGATTGAATTCGATTATGAAGGAAAGAAATTTACCCCTAAATCCTTTGCTGAAAATTCGGGGATCAACACCAGCGATTATATCCTGATTACCAGCGATAACCGTCAGCCAATGTACAAACCGTTTGTTCTTGCACTGAAAGACAACTGGGGCGAAGATAAATTTTTTAATGTCAGCAGTGAAGACCTCATTTCAATCTTAAGTAAGTCGGTAAATGCCGGATTTTCTGCAATTTGGTGTGGAAATGTGGATAAAGAGCAGATATTTGATGCTGAAAATGTTGCCATCGTGCCGGCTACCAAATTTACCGGAAATGAGAATACAACCATCACCGATAAAAACCCGTTTCCCGAAAAGAGTATTTCAGGTGACGACCGTCAGACACAGTTCGAAACCCTGCTTGAGAAAAAGTTAGCCAACATGCTGGTCACAGGAATAAGCAAGGATAAA
>CALFEP010000247.1 GCA_937950125.1 uncultured Bacteroidota bacterium | reverse complement strand
ACCTCGTAGAGGTTCAATATTTGTAGAAAACAATGATTATCTGTTTTTTAAACCTCGTAGAGGTTTCATAAAATTTTCCTATGATTAGTAAAAAAATGATATCGAACCCAAATTTCAGCAACCAATAAATAAAAAGATTGGGATATGAATTTTTTGAAAATCGGGTAAATTCTGACCATTCTTAGGTGATAATCCATTTTAAGATGTTTTCTTTGTTCAAAATTTGAATTAAAAAAAACTTGATAAAATGTCAGATATTCAGGAAATTACGAAATTCATCCTCGAGTTCAGAAATGCCCGTAACTGGGAACAGTTTCATCAGCCAAAAGACCTGGCAGTGGCGCTTTCGATTGAAGCTGCTGAACTGAACGAACTGTTTTTATGGAAAAACCCTGAGGAAGTTAAAACCGTGAACCGGGAACGCGTAGCCGAAGAATTGGCAGATGTGTTGGTTTACGCATTCTTTTTAGCTGAAAAGTACCAGTTCGATGTAAAAGAAATCATCATGCAAAAAATGGTAAAGAACGCGCTGAAATACCCTGTGGAAAAATCGAGGAACCTGGCGACGAAATATACGGAGCTTTAATAGTGTTTTTTGTTCGTTGTTCGTTGTTCGTTGTTTTCTCGATCATAAAACCCTGAGTTTCGTCCTCACTCATTTCCAGTTAAAGAAAAACCAGCTCAGATATTACACAAATAAACGGTTGAGAAAACCTGGGATTAATACAATTGCTACAAAATGATCCTTTATTGAAAGGTTTTGTACTTGTTGGTAAAACCAGGATAGCTCCGCAAGTTGATCACAGAGTGTCGGTTGACATCGGTTTTTTGCAGGACTACTTCGCCCATTTACAAAATCACAGACTCTTACCTGAAAAAATACCAGGTCAGAAACAATTTTCACGCAAGTAAAAGCCTGACCTATTTCGATGATATCCAGACAGAAGAGTGGCCACAAATGATTCTGGAAAACGACCTGGCCTTCAAAACCATGAAGAAAACCATCCTTGATAAAAGAGACGACTTTCTCACTACGTGGTAAATTATTCAACTCCAACCCTTTTCGCCCCACCAGCCTGCCAACTACCCACTGAAGACTGCCGACTTACGACTTACAACTTAAAACTTACAACTTACGACTTACAACTTACGACTTCCCTACGGCACATCCCTCCTCCCGAAAAACCAAACGCTTCCCAGCAGAAATACCACTGTCAATGAGGAAAATACAAGATTATCCACCATGAAATGACCCTGTTTGAGCATGATTTTCGATGGTTCGTAATAATTGAAAAGGTTGTATGGTTGCATAAATTTAAGCTTATCCCACAACTGACTGACAATAAAAACCAGGTAAAACACAAAAACGATAGCGGCGCTGATATTTCCGGTCACGCCTCCTCCACGGCTCATGGTGCAAATCAACAATGTAAGCGTCATCACGCAAGCTGAAAAGAGCAACATGTTTACGCTGATTTGAAATACGCGGTAGGTAAGTTTCCAGGTAAGGGTGTGAAAAAGGTAAATACCATAAACCGAACTGAGGAAACCAGCCAGAGCGATCAATCCGAGGATGATGAAACCTGAAATCCACAAAGTAATGATGAGAGATTGACGTTTAAAAGGATGAGAAAGAAGCAGTTCCATCGTTCCGCTTTCCAATTCACGCGAGACGTGTTTTACAGGAACGTTTATTGCATTCACCACTACCAGCGCAATAACGATTGGATGATTGTAGCCAAAGGCAGCGCCTCCTTCCACGGTTAAAGTATTAAGAAAGCCATTGCTGAGAAACATTTTTATGTTGGCCGGCATTTGCCCTAATATCGAACTGAACATGGCCTGCGTATCAAAAGTTGTAATCAGGTACAAGATCAATATTTGAAACGCAGCAAGTGACAGGATGCTAAAAAATGCAAAACCGCGGTTCATTTTCCATACCATCCTGAAATACATTAGGTTATTCATTTTGTTACCTCCTGTAAAAATTCATAAAAACACTTTCCAGATCGGGTTTTGAAATCATCACATCCTCAACCGGCAATTCTGCCAGCATTTTGAGCACAGGCTGCAGTTCGCCGCTGATTTTCAGGATAACTGTGTTGCCCTGACGTTTCAATAGTTCAGTTCCAGGAATTTGCAGGTCGTCCAAAGGTTCTTTAAATAAAATTTCGAGGATGTTTCCTGCCTTGTTTTTCAAGGTTCCGACAGATTCCAGCCCGGCAATTTCGCCATCGCGGATGATGGCAACCCGTGAACAAAGTTTTTCGACCTCATAAAGATGGTGTGATGAAAAAAAAACTGTAGCTCCCAATTTTTGATGTTCTTCAACCAGTTTATAAAATTCTTCCTGCATCAGCGGATCGAGGCCGGCTGTTGGTTCATCGAATATCAGGAGGCGGGGATTGTGCAAAACCGCCTGAATGATACCCAGTTTTTGCAACATACCGTGCGAGTAATGTCGTGTTTTCCTGTCAAGTATGCTGGCATTTAGCTTAAACCGGTCAAGCAAATCCGGAAGGCTCTTTACTTCCTTTTGCCTAATTCCGCTCAGAAACCCGATAAAATCCTTTCCGGACAGGTGAGAATAGGTTGAAAATTCGCCAGGCAGGTACCCAATTTCTTTCCTGATGGACATTGAATTTGTTTTCAGGTCTTTGTCAAAGATGAAAATTTCTCCTGAATCCGGGCGAAGTAAATCAAGCAAAAGCCTGATGGTTGTAGTCTTTCCGGCGCCATTTGGACCAAGAAAACCGAAAATTTCTCCCTCCCCCACCTCAAAACTGACGTTTTTTACTCCGGTTGTCTTGCCGTAAAATTTCGTCAGGTTGCGAACCGAAATCACTGATTTATTGTTCATTGTATGATGTTTCAATATTCGAAAATCAAATCAAAAATAATAATATTAAAACCTGATGATCTTTCGAAAATAAGGAAAGGTGCTACTTTTGCGGGAATTAATTTTAGAAATTAGAATTTGGAGTTA
>CALFEP010000246.1 GCA_937950125.1 uncultured Bacteroidota bacterium | reverse complement strand
AACAGCCACAATGTGCTGAAAAATGCCAACGATTACCCTGCCTGGCAATCGTCGTACGCCGACTGGCAGCGACAGTACGGCCTGAATTCTTATGACACTGCCAACCATTGGTGGGTTTATTATCCGCTGAGTATGAAGTATGATGCCTCCATTTCGATGGGATTTTATGCCAAGTACAATTTCAACAATTCCACAGGTATTTTCTTTCAGTCAAATTATGTGAAACTCAAAACAGGCGGGGCTTTTCAGCTTGTCATCGATTCGGTGACCTATTTCAGTGAACCTGCCCTCAGAACCGGTTACATTGTTGGAACCGAAGAGCGTGTCAACATCGAAATTGGCATAAGCAAAACTTATCCCCTCAAAGACATCATCAATCTTTTTGTCGAAACAGGCTTTCACATTAACAGCACACGGGTTTTAACCAACGACATTCAGATTGGGAGGCGCGAATATACCATAATCAACAGGTATGGCAATAATGGGTATTTGCCCGGAACTGCCCAAACCGAGTACGACATTTACCAGGGTGGGATTGGTTTTGGGATTTTCCTTGCAGGGGGATTGAAGTTTCAGCTTTCAGAGGATATTTCGATCGATCCCGGCGTTCAGTTTTACTACAAAAAGCTCAACCTTGAAGGTTACAAAGGATTTACTCCGGATTATTTTGCCTATGTACGCCTGATTTTCGATTTGTTCCCCGAACAGTAAATTGTTCGTTGTTTGTTGTTTGTTGTTCGTTGACCTGGCTGCCTGCTTTTTTGTCCATCTAACCTTTGTGTTGCCAGGCAGACAGGTTTGTTGTTTGTTGTTTTGAATTTTTCATTTTTTGAGTTTATTTGTTAATTGATATTTTACTTATGCGGGATTCATTAGAAATATTAGCCAGATATTTTAAGCCAGGTTCGAAAGCTTACCTGATTGTTGTTGAACATTCAACAGCGGTAAAAAATCTTGCTCTGAAAATTGCAGATAAAAATCCCCATCTCAACATCAACAGGGATTTACTGGAGCAGGCGGCCATGCTTCACGATATCGGAATTGTAAAAACCAATGCCCCCGACCTGGGCTGTTTTGGTAATTTTCCATACATCTGCCATGGCTACCTGGGGCGTGAAATTATTGAGGCTGAAGGGTTGCCCGAGGTGGCTCCATTTTGCGAGAGACACACCGGTACCGGCATTTCCCTGCAAGAAATCATTGATCAAAAACTCCCTTTGCCCCATCGCAACATGATTCCGTTATCAGTTGAAGAAAAATTGCTTTGCTATGCCGACAAATTTTTTTCAAAATCAGGTGACAACCTCAGCAAACCCAAAAAGCTGAAAAAGGTGTATAAAAACCTCGCCCTTTTTGGCGAGGACAAACTCCGCCAGTTTGATGAAATGATTGGGATTTTTGGGTACTATTATGTAATTGAATTGTAGTTTTTTTTAGAATTGGACTCTTTGCATAAATTCGTTGGTCAAAACAGAGCCTGCTTTTTATTAAAAATTGATAGGGTTTTTAACATCAGGTGACAAAAATTCTATTTTTGTAATATAACAAATAGAAATGCAGACGATTACATTGCCATTAAAAGAATACGAAAGTATGACCAGGGAACTGGAGTTGTTGAAAAACTCTGACCTGCTGAAAAATCTGAATCAACTGATTGATTTGATGTATGCCGAGAAATACGGTCTTTATTTGCATGACTACACCGACGATTTAACAGAGTATTCAATTAATTCAAACTGGAAAAATGAATCAAGCGGTTATTATACAGTCTAATCAGCGGGAAATTGTCTTGGTACCTTTTTACAATTATGATTCTGACAATGCCAAATTGTAAATAAAAATCCTTGAAAATTTAATGACATAGAATCTTTGCTAAAACATAATAAATGAAAAACTCGGGAAAGATTACACTTGCGATAATGATTTTACTCACTGTAGGGATTGGATTACCTACAAAGGGGCAAAACAAAAAACTGATTCATGGTATTGAAGCAGGTCCTTCCATCACCGAATATATTGGTGAATCATCACGCCGGGACCGGGAATACAATCCTCAGGTAATGTTCTCGTTGGGATACAGTTTCTATTATCAGCATAGTGGCGTGTTTTCGTTAAAAACCGGAATGTTCTTTGAACGAAAGGGAGCACAATATGAGGAAGGTTATACAGATAGCAATGGCAATCCAACCGGTTCCTATCATTTTTATGAAAAACTTGATTACCTAATCTTACCAGTATCAGCAAGAACATCTTTTGGTAAAAAGCACATCAGATTCACGTTAACGGGTGGATTATTTACTGGTATTTTACTACAGGCTAATGTTGTCAGACAAGAAAAAACACTTGCTTTTGGTCATTTTGCAGTTGATAAGGACGGCATTGAAGGTCGTTTCAAAGATCTTGATTTTGGAATTACTGCTGGTGTTGGTGTATCATACAATACAAGTAAAAATTCAATTCTTTCATTTGAAGCAATAGAAAATTTAGGGATTTTAACAGTTTCGAAAAGAGAAGATTTTAAAACAAATTCTATTTGCTTTATGTTGGGTTATGCATACATTATTCATTCAAGGTAAGAATTATCGTACCTTCGCAAAAAATCAATGATTATGAATACAAAATTCAACAAAACTGGTTTAATATTCCTGATCATTTTTGCCGTTTTTTCATCAATCATCAACGCCCAGTCCATTGCTCCGGATGATCAGCAAAAAGCCATAAAAGACGGAAAAAAGGAAGCAGAGAAACTTCAGAAAAAGGGCTGGCAGAATAATTTACCGGCAACCGACCTTGAAGCCTCACTCATCAGTGCCTACGGAGCAAAATACACTACCGATTCCAACGGCATAAAATATTATGTGCCTGCGTTTGGTAATGCTTTTGCCGCCACGAAGGAAGAAGCTGAAAGTATTTGCCTCGAAAAATGCAGAAACGGAATGTTCGACATCATGATGCTCTATTTTTACATGTGGAATTCCACAAATGATGAAATTTCGGAGACCGAAAAAGCGCAGGTTGAGGATGCTCTGAAAATGGTCGGCGAAAAAATTAAGGAAGCGTACGCTTTGGTAAAATACGAAACCGTGACAAACATTTTCAGGCAGGATGGCGACAGGGTTGAAATGCAGGTGAGGGTCATTTACAATCAGCAGGAATGTAAGGATGTAGCCAAAAGAGAAATAAAAAAAATACTGGCTTCAAAGTATTCGATTGGTGAGGAAAGAGGGGAGCAACTTTTGACCTATCCCAAATAGGCAACCTTTTTTAATTCCGCATTCTTTTAACAAGCTAATGGCTGTATTCAAAATTTGTCATTAACTAATGA
>CALFEP010000245.1 GCA_937950125.1 uncultured Bacteroidota bacterium | reverse complement strand
GGAGGGCAAATATGAGGGTGAAATTGAAGGTTTTGAAAAAGGAGAAATATCTGGTATTGAAAAGGGTGAGAAAATAGGTATCGAAAAGGGTGAGAAACTGGGACTGGAAAAAGGCGAGAAAAGAGGACAGTTACTTCCGGTGTTTTATCCTTTACGATCTGGCAAAAGTGTTGATGACGTTGCCACCTTTTTAAACCTTGACAGAAACCTTGTTTTGCAGGTAAAGTCGCTGATAGAAAAATATGGCGACAAGGCAGAGCAACATCTTGACGAAATTTCCTGACCTGGCATCCATCAACCATTTGTTGTTAATGCAAATTCTAGAAAATGAAATCCAACGATAATACTCCCAAAGAATCGAAAAAAACCATCCGCACTTTTGCCGCTGCCTCGTTTCTGAACGACATGGGCTCGGATATGATTTACCCTGTTTGGCCTATGTTTCTTACCACCGTCTTAGGAGCCAACATGGCCGTGTTGGGGTTGATTGACGGAATAGGCGATGCTTTTGTTTCCATTTCACAAGCCTTGTCGGGGTACTATTCCGATAAACTGAAGAAGCGCAAGATCTTCATTTGGATCGGTTATTTATTTGGCTCAATGTCGAGGCTAGGGTACGCCATTTCATTCTCATGGCAATGGATCATACCTTTCAGGATATTAGACCGGGCCGGAAAAATCAGAAGCGCACCCCGTGATGCCATCATTGCGGATGTTTCGACTGTGAACAACCGGGGAACCAACTTCGGATTGTTGCGCACAATGGATAATCTGGGTGCTACCGTTGGTATTATCATTTGCATCGGCCTGGCACAATTTCTCGATTACCGCACCATTTTCTACCTGGCTGCCATTCCATCCTTTGTCGGGGCAATGCTTATCCTCATCAAAATCCGCGAACACAAGGCCGAAAAAATCACTGTTTACAAAGGAATAAAGCTTAACGACCTTGACCAGAATTTCAGGTTGTTCCTGTTGTTGAGCGCTGTTTTCGCTCTGGGTTCGTTCAGCTATTCCTTCCTCCTGATCTTTGCCAAAGAATATGGTTTCAAAATGTCGTTTGTACCCGTTCTTTATCTGATATTCTCAGCAGTTGCATCCCTTGTTTCTTTGCCTTTCGGCAAACTGGCCGACATGATCGGACGGAAGAAAGTAATGCTCATTTCCTTTGCTTTATGGGGATTGACCTGTCTTGCAGCCATTGCCGACCAAAGCAAAATCACTGTTTTTGCGTTATTTGTCCTTTTTGGCTTACATAAAGGAGCCCTCGAACCTGTTCAAAAAACCTTTGTTTCGGAACTTGCTCCCAAACAATTCCGCGCCAGCGCTCTTGGCGGTTATCAGATGGTGATCGGACTTTGTGCCCTACCAGCTTCAATGGTTGCCGGCTTTTTGTGGGAAACTTATGGGGTGCTTTTCCCGTTTTACTTCTCGATTGGGCTTTCCATGATAGCGGTGGTTTTGATGGGATTCATCAAGGAAAAGGGAGATAAATGATGATGACCAAACACAGGCGAGTAAGTTTTCAAAAGTTATCTATCTACCGGGAAATGGAGATAAATGTTTTTGCGTGGTAAAAAACGGATTAACTTTCTTGTTTGATTTTCAAAAATGAATCCGACTCTAAACTGGCCAATCTTTATTCTGTATGCGCTTTTATGTCCCTTTAGTTTTTTACAGTGTTTTATTTCAGAAAGACATTCAACTGTGCTTAAGTTTTCGATAAAATCGGCAAGTGAAAAAAGTACCTTTTTGTCAGATATTTTATCGGTGTCCTTATCAAAATATTCGCCAATAAGGACTTTCATTTTCTTAATTTTTTAATAAATTCATCCGTGTCAACATACCTGCCAACATTACCTTGTTTGATCGCATTAACTATTCCGATATCTTCCTTTTCCTCTTCAGAAAAAAATCTGGTTTTAATACCAAGTTTTTTTGCCAAATCAGCAATGATTTTAAGTTCTGATTTTGTTTCTGATTTTAAAACAAGTGTTTCCATTTTGTTTTAGACATGAATTTTACGCAATAATAGTAACTTTGTCTGAAATAGAATAGAACCTGACGAAAATGAAAAATTTCATCCTGATTCTCTCATTCATTATTAGTTTTTCTTTGGCATCCGGCCAATTTTCAAACCATTTTAATTTTAAGGATTCATCCAACTACGTTCCTTTTTTTTGCAATAGTGATATTGCTTTTAAGATTGATTCCTTGTTTATCGCCAAACCTGATGGAAATTACAAGGAAACATTTGTGTATGATGCCGCTGGAAACAATCTTACTGAACTCGTTCAGAAATGGGATTTATGGCAATGGGTGAATCATGCATTATATTCGCAGACATGGGATGAAAATGGAAACCAACTCACTTATCTCAGCCAAACGTGGAATGGCGAAAACTGGAAAAACGGGGGGCTTATTACCTATTCCTACTATGTTTCAGGCAAAATGCAGAGTGCGCTTGTACAGAACTGGAACAATGGTGTCTGGATTAATTCATGGCTCGAATCGTGGACCTGGAATATTGCACAAGACACGCTTTATCATAGTTGGCAAACGTGGGTTGATGAAGAATGGATATTTGAAAACCGCGAGATTTGCTATTATGATTTGAATGGCAACATGATGTCCGGTTTGTGGCAAAAATGGGTGAATGAAGTGTGGGAAAACCAGTGGATTAATACCTTTTCTTATGATGAAACAGGCAACCGGCTTACAGTGGTGAAACAGGATTGGTTAAACAATGCCTGGGAAAACAACTATCTGGACAGCCTGACCTACGATGGCACAGGAAACATTTTAACTTACTCAAGAAAGAACTGGATTGAAGGTTCATGGAGCAATAATTTCAGGGAGTCATTTACCTACGATGCCGGAGGAAACCAGCTTACCGCCCTTGTACAATTGTATTCGGGTGGCGCCTGGATAAATGATAATTTTACAACCCGCACCTTTGATGAGCATGGAAACATGCTATCTTTTCTGTATCATAACTGGCAGTTTGGATCGTGGATGAACAATACGAAAACGGAATACACCTTTTCCGATGGTAAAGTATTGGCCTTTGCCTACGAATGGGATGGCGATTCTTAGATTAACGACCTGAATGGAGGATCGCTCAATATTTATATGGATGGCCAGTACTGGTTTTACAGTTACGGCATTAGCCTGGAGTGTTATTATTCCGTGGTTACAGAAGTTAATGAATTGATAACCCCTGATAACGATGTTGTGACTTTTTATCCAAATCCTGCCCGTGAAATCATCAACATTGATTGTAAAAACCTTCTTCAAACCGGAAATATTCAGGTTGAATTGTTCGATCAATCCGGGAAAAGGGTAAAATCAGCCGTTTTTTCTGACGGAAGTTCATTATTAAAATTTGATGTAAACGGTTTGGCCGGTGGGTTTTACATTTTAAAAATTTTTGATAGAGACAATCTGACCACCCGGAAAGTCATAATTTCGGAATAAATTTCTTTATCCAGAAAATGGGCAGCTCTGGTTGCCAGTAATGAAATTCTTTTCCGTACATTTGGTTTAAAATTTCTGGATTATGATACATTCAAATACAGCTGAAAAGGTTTACCGAACCGAACTTTCGCCGGTAAGTTTCCTCAGACGAAGCGCTTATATTTTTCCTGATAAAATTGCCGTCGTTCACGGAAACCGGAGGTATTCGTACAAACAGTTTGAAGAACGGATAAACCGGCTTGCCTCGCAGTTAAGGAAGTTTGGACTTCAGAAGCACGACCGCGTGGCTTTTCTTTGCCCAAACATTCCCGCTCTGCTCGAAGCGCATCTTGCCGTTCCCATGGCTGGCGGAATCCTGGTGGCCATCAATACACGGCTCAATAGCGACGAAATCAACTATATTCTAGAGCACTCTGGTTCCCGCTTTTTGTTTGTTGACCGGGAACTCTTTCCATTGGTTGAATCTTTTGTTAAAATCGAGCTGCAGACAATCATTGTTGATGATTCGGGCCAACCGGACGATCCTTATGAGAAATTTCTTTCCGAAGGATCGGCTGAACCTGTGGAATCATGGCTTGATGATGAGGAAGAGCCCATCGCCCTCAATTATACCTCTGGCACCACCGGCAGGCCAAAAGGAGTGATTTACACCCACCGGGGGGCTTATCTGAATGCCTTGGGTGAAATTATCGAAACCGGATTAACCAACCACAGCAAATACCTTTGGACACTGCCAATGTTCCATTGCAACGGCTGGTGCTTCACCTGGGCTGTAACAGCCATTGCCGGCACCCATGTTTGCCTCCGGAAAACTGAGTCTTCGCTGATATGGCAACTTATCCGTAAGGAAGGAGTGACGCATTTTAACGGAGCACCTACTTTACAGGTGATGTTGGTGAACGACCCTGCTGCCTGCGCCCTTGAGCAACAGGTCACAGTAACGATTGCAGGCGCTCCGCCTTCGCCCACATTGCTGGACAAGATCAAATCACTCAATTTTAAACCGGTTCATGTTTATGGTTTGACAGAAACGTATGGCCCGACCACGGTTTGTGAATGGCACGATGAATGGGACGATCTTGTTGCAGAAGAACAATCACTCCGCCGGGCAAGACAGGGACAGGCTTATATAAACGCGGACCTGGTGCGGGTGGTGAATGAAAACATGGAAAATGTTCCGCAGGATGGCCACACCATCGGCGAAGTGGTGATGCGGGGCAACAATGTGATGAAGGAATATTACAAGTTGCCCGATGCCACAGCCATAGCCTTTAAAGGCGGGTGGTTTCATTCGGGCGACCTTGCCGTGTGGCATCCCGACGGATACATCGAATTACGCGACCGGCTTAAGGACATCATCATTTCAGGGGGTGAAAACATCTCGACCATCGAAGTGGAACAAGCAGTCGTAAAACACCCGGCAGTGCTCGAATGTGCCGTGATTGCCATCCCCGACGAAAAATGGGGTGAACGTCCCAAAGCCTTCGTCACGCTCAAAAGAGGCGCTTATGCCACGGAGCAGGAAATCATGGCCTTCTGCAGAACGCAGATCGCTCATTTTAAATGCCCGGCAGCCATCGAGTTTTCGGAACTTCCCAAAACCTCCACCGGCAAAATCCAGAAATACGTGTTGCGTGCCCGTGAGTGGGAGGGGAAGGAGAAAAGGATAAATTAGCTGGTTGACTGATGGCTGCGTAAATGCCCTGTCCTTTAATTTTGTTGTAATAATGAGGTGAATTGGTATTGGATTTCAAATACAAAAAAGCAACCCCTGCTTTCATAGTCAAAGCAGGGGTTGTTTTTTGTTCAAATTCCAATAAAATGAAAATCAAGAGCCGATTATTTGACCACCAGTTTCTTAACAACTTTAGTGTTTTCGCAGGTGATAACGACCATAAAAACGCCTTTAGCCAATCCTGAAATGTCGATTTTTGAAACACTTTCACTGGATTTGACCTCAAGACAATTTACGCCGGTTTGGTTAATGAACTGAACCTTTACTTCAGCGCTACACTTGGATGAAATTACCACAAATTCGTTGGCAGGATTAGGGAAAATGGTGATTTCCTCCGATCCTGAAAACTCGTTGTGCGCACTGAGGCTGGCTTCCTTAATGGCTGATAATCCGTGATGATAAAATCTGCCATCGGAATTAGGTAAATTTTCATCCCAGGCAATTTCCATAATTGAATCAAAACCATCAGGACCTATGGCTTTAATGGTCAACAATTCTCCTTCAAAGGCGCCATCTTTTTCACTTGTAAACGGATCGTCGCCAAAGATGGTCAATGCGGTTTTACTTTCCTGCCATTCGACAATACCACAACATCTGCCTGTTTCATCGTATGCAATGATTTGTGTTCCTGGTGCGAAATCGAAATCATCGCCCAAAGCCACAATGTGGGTATAGGGAGTGAAATCTAACTGAGCTTTTGCAAAAGAATATTTGAATTGATCAGAAACAACTGGTAAGCTGGTTTTGAAATTGCCCGATTCACATTGAGGAAAGGTGATGCTTCCGGAGAATGGAATATTCACATAATATGCTTTTCCGGGATCGACCGTGCCAAGCGTATTGATTCCATACTCAGGCCAGTAAACACGCCACCCGGCGATTTCTTTTACAATGGTTACTCCGCTTCCTGCGAAAAGTTCCTCAACATTTGCCTGACAACTACTCAACACAGGAATCAGATTCCACCCACCATCAATTTGCAGTTGGTTATCTCCGGTCCACAAACCGGCCAGACTTATCTGGCTTTCGTTTATCGTCTTGATTTTATAACCTTCATCACGCTTCCAGTTTCCGATTGTATTGATGTTTTCGCCCGGCCAATACATTCCTGTTTCAGATTGCAGGATTACCAATTCACTCATTATTTCGTCAAAAATATTTACGATTGAAGAGTCTGAAGGCTGGACATAACCAGAGATTCCTGACCATCCGGCCGGGACGTTAATTTCCTGACAATGGTTAACAGTTAATTGAAAATCATCAGTTGAAACAATGTTACATGGTGAAACTGGTTGGGCATGTAAAGAAATCGTTACTAAACCATTGTGCAGGTCTGAAACACCAGGCATATACGTGGTAGTCAGATTGTTTGCATCTTCAAAGGTACCGTCACCCGAAGTCTGCCAGAAGAATCCTGCATGGTTTTGAAGAGCACCTGAAACCTGCAAGGATTCGTCACTGCAAATCGTCGCATTACTTCCTGCATTAACCATGGGTTGTGGTGCAATGGTCAAGGTAAAAGTGGAAATATCGGGCAAATTGCATGGAGCTTCGGGCTCAGCAGTTAACGTTATTTCAACAGTTGATGATTGGATATCTTGTTCTCCGGGTGTATAAACCGGCTTGAGGATATTTGTGTTATCGAAAACACCATCACCGGATGAACTCCAGACGAAGGAACTTTGATTTTTAACAAACCCACTGAGTTGCAGAAGGCTGTTTTCGCAAATTGTAGCATCCGGTCCAGAGTAAGCTTCTGGCATCCTTTTAATAATAACCTTCGTGATGGAAATTGCGTTGGTAAAGCATGGCGACAAAGGTTCAACGACCAACAAAAATGAGACAAACCCCCGCTCAATATCTGCAGTACCTAATGTATAAACAGGATTCAAAATGGTACGGTTGTTAATGGTTCCGGCAGAACCGCCATACCAGTAAAGGCTTGCCTGGTGTTGAGCAGACCCCGATAACTGGACCTGCTGATCCTGACAAACAGTCTGATTTGTTCCCGCATTGGCTGTGGGTACTTGCTGAATTTCGAGATAAACACCAGCGGTATCAGCAAGCGTGCAGGGGCTCAATGGCTCTGCCACCAATGAAAGCTGCGCAAACCCATTTGAAATATCAACCACGCCCGGAGTATAAACCGGGGTTAAAGAGTTTATCGGACTAAAGGTTCCGTCTCCTGAAGTTATCCAATGATAGCCGCTTGCGTTTGACACGTTACCAGTAAGCTGGTAGGTTTCGTTCTGACATATCACACCATCGTATCCGGCCTCTGCCTTCACTGCATTTTTAATGGTTAGTTGCATGGTGGAAGTTGCAGTTGGCGCACAAGGGTCGATGGGCAGGGCAGTAAGCGTAAGGTTCACTGTGCCGGTAGCAATGTCTTGTTGGCTTAGTGTATAAATGGGGTTGAGTAACTGGTTGTTGTCAAATGTTCCGGTACCATCGGTAGCCCAGAAAAATGATCCTGCATTCTGCACAGTACCAGATAACTGATAGTTTGCTCCTGTGCACAGGAAGTCATTATTTCCGGCAAAGGCTAAAGGTTCAGGCACCTGGCAGACCACCCACGACACTGACTGATCTATGATGCCGAACTGCCCCGTTTCTCCTTGTATTTCCGTCAATTTAAATGTGAGCTCATAGTTTCCGTTCCCAGAGGTCACTGGCAGCAAACCATTTATCCTGTATAAGACATTGTTAAAACTCAGTGAAGTAATGCTAAGATTTTCTGAAGGAATCACATTCCCGTTTCCATCAGTCAGTGCGATCTGCGAAAGGGTAAATGTTGACTCATTGATGGGCATATTGAACAAAACCAGCAGAGTATCGGTAGGCTGTCCGTTTTGCGGCAAACCAAAGAAATAGTCTATTGCAGGCACAGATATGGACTGAATCCAGGTGGCCTGCTTTCCAGCAACACCATAATTTCCAATCAGGTCGGCAATACCAGCAGCCTGGACAGTAAGTACATAGAATCCGTTTGCCTGGGTTTTATTCCCAAAATTGATATCAAAAACCATGTCGCTCAACTGGGTAACCACCACAGTGCTGTCTGAAAGATTGGGTCCGCCCTGGTTTTTCAGTGTGATATCCTGATGATCAAAGGAGGATGCATCTATCGGTTTGTTAAAAACAACCTGAACATTTGAAAGCGGCACATTCAGCGGTGTTTCGGGAATTCCGTCAAACCTGACTACTTCAGGGACATTCAAATCAACAGGTTCGAAAGTAACAGTATAGGTTCTGGGTGTTAATTCGTCGAAAAGGTCGAGGAAGTGGAGCTTATTTTCATAAATGGGTTCTCCGCCATCAGGAATGGTAACATGCGTAAGCCAGATGTTGTCGAGCGGGATTTGTTGCCCATCATCACGAATACAACTTGTGATGCGGTAAAAGCCGTTACCGGGATCATCCAGCCTGGTATAATTCCAACCTGACAAAAATGGAGTAACTGTTAAATCCACACTCAGATTTGCCAGCGTAACCATTCCGCTGAAGTGCGAGGTATCGGCCTTGTAAACAGGCGCCTCGGTTCCGTTGGAATAATACAGGCCATCGGGAATATCATACCGGTCGGGATTGTCGTTCACCAGGAAATCGTTGATCGAATCATCCAACGGGCCATAAACCCTCACGCTTTTGATGAGTTCATGAATGTTGACTTCGCTCACCAGGCTGAGATCAGGATTTCCAAAACTGTTGAGATGATTGACCGAAACTTCGTAAGAGATAAAATGACCAAGCAGGCTGCTCGTAAACCACCATTGACCTACGGCAGTTTTTCCCCCTTCGATATTACCAAAATCCACATCCATTAGCCCGAGTTTCTTTGGCTTCCCGCCAAGGTTAGCGCCAACAATGGTAAAATCTATCAGCAAACCTTTATCGTTGTCAATAATCACAGGTTGTGCCGATTCCACATTGACGCTATATGCCGTTCCGGCGCCCTGGTTATCGATCATCACGGCCAATTCTGCGGGAATGCTTGGTTCAATGGGTTCGGTGAGGGCATCATCGCCCAGGATATCGCGCTGCATGAAATAATCAATAAAAAGGTTCGGACTGGGATTAACCAGGAGCGTTACGGGGAAAAGCGACTGTTCAAAAATTTCGCCGGTAAAAGGATCAAGGTACGAAAGTGACCCTCCGAAGGAATAAGATTTCGGGAAGTCGGGCGCAGCGCCTCTTTCGGGAATAAACTGTATCACCGCTGTTCCTTCCGTCTGAGCATCCAGCATACCGGCGCCATCTATACCGGTGATCTGGTTCAACCGCAACAGGTTGATCTGGAACAAATCGTTGCTTAAAATTCCGTTCTCATCCTTAATTTCCAGATCAAGGCTGATGTTTTCCATGGGGTCGGATTCATGACCGTTGAAAATGGTCAGCGTTCCCTCGAAAGCTTCACGGGTCATCGTCAGGGTTTGTGAAAACTGAACTGAAACCGTGGCACAAACCGAATTGGATAAATTATCGGTGTATCCCTCGAAAATATCGTAGGCAAAATTGTACATCTCACCCACCGACTGGAATCCTCTTTGAATGGTGTAGTTCATGGCGGTGTCGAAATGCATGGCATATTCGAGCAGTTTCAGGGAATCAATAATGTTGGGATATTCGGGTGTCGGCATGGTAATTCCCTGATTCCAGGCTTCCACAGTGCTGTTCCATCTGGCAAAGTAACCCATCATTTCCGCCGGATTAAGGTCCGATTCGGCAAAAGCCCCGATGAGTTGAGCTTGCTTTATTTCATCAATCGGTATGAATTCCTGCGTGTAATAAATAACCGAATCATGGAAAATCGGGAAATCCTGCCTCGAGATAAAATTTGTATCGTTATAGCATTCTTTGATGATGTTCAATACACTTTTGAAACTCCTGTCAACCATAAAGAAATCCTGCTGAGCTAAAAGGATTTCCTCCGGTACTCCTGATCTTGACCCGTTGGTTGGATTGCCGGTTGGCCCACCAAAGAATTCACAATAAAGAGAATGAGCGAGATTGTATCCGCATTCGAGTTTATCAAGTACTTCAGTTATTTCATCAAATAATTCATAACCAAATGATAAAACGTCGCCTAAAATGCCTGATCGTGATTTTGCAGGTGTTTCTGTTAGAAACAGGTTAGGAATCGGGCTGCAACCCCAGGCAGCATTTAGCCCTTCAGCCAGACATGGGTTGCAGGCCTTTTTGTTTTTCCGGAAAGGAGTTGTGGGCATTTTAAACGGGAAGGAAAAACCTTCAAATCCCTGAGTAGGAGGATATCCGGGATCAAGACAGTCAAAGCAGAAAGCAGGTATCACCGGATAGACCGCATTGCTGCAGACCCTTCCATCAAACTTCACCTCATCCACAGCAATTCCTACCCGGTCTTCAGGGCCACATTCAAATTTATAGGAGATGATGGCCACATCTTTACATTTAAGCGCACTCCGCGATTGTGTGGCCACTTTCCTTTTCACAATCACCGGAATCTGAAGTGTGGACTGCGGAAGAATATCCACCATATTAGCATTGGCAACAAATTCATATTCCTCATCTTCAGGAAACCTGAGCACGATATCATTGGCGGTGATCAATCCCTGATTGGTGGCAGTCAGGATGAAAGGAAAGGTTTGACCAATAGCAAGTTGGGGAATTGAATCGGGCATATTCATCACAACCACCGGCGCCGGTACATGGGTTTCAAAAGTGGCAATGAGGTCGATTTCATATTCATCTTCAATCATGGTGGGAACGACGTTCCACGAGTAGGTGATGGCCTGGAACGACAGAAACACCTGTTCAGTGCTGACAATGCCTTTTTCGACATAGATAATGTCAGAAAAACCACTGTGTCGATCTGCACTAACACGAAGATTATAGTAACCCTCTGTGATATTTTCGACCAGGAAATGTCCGTTGTTGTTCGTAGTTCCCTGCGCAATCACCATTCCGGTATAAGGATGCAACACAGTTACCGATGCGCCTGCCAGATGAGGTGCTGCCTCAGTGTTGAAAGTGTATTCGTCCACCACATCCACCAGCAGGCTTCCCGTTTCTGTTGAAACGGGTTCGAAAGAGAATGGCACAGTTACACCATTGGCGTTGGAAGCCTGCAGTGCAATCTGGCCGGTGATGGGATTGTTCAATTGCAGGTCGTCTCCGGGGGTAAGCCGCAGGGTTACCGTAGCGGTTTGACCAGGCAACAACGATGGAATCGAATCACTGACAGTGGCCAGCGACATCCATTCCAATTCAGGAAGCAGTATTGCGATGGGTCCTGTTTCCGCCATCCCATTATTCAAAATTTCAAACTCTGCATAATTGGTAATACCTCTGACCATAGCTTTGTTCAAAGCTACCGGACTCAGTTTGAGATTGCCTTTGGTAGCCCGGCTGTAGAACCATGCGCTGAAACGGTAGCGGGTGCCTTCATTCGTCATCAGTTGTAATTTCACTTCCTGATAGTTGTTGGATGGGGTAACTTCCGATGCCGTAACCGAATAACTCAATGCTGCAGCACCATTGCCGGAAATACTGCCGATTGGGGTGAAATTGACCGTGCATCCCGGAGGAGCCGAAAGTACCTGCATTTGAATGTTACTTACCTCAAGGCTGCTGATATTTAGGATGTCGAGACTGAAAGGTTGGGTTTCATCCAAAAACATATCCCAGATGATGTGTCCGGCGGTGGTATGTCTTACACCTAAAATGACAAAACTGTCCTGAATATCAGTAAGACCTTGTCCCGGGTAGGAGGCGCCCACGGTATAGTCGCCGCCTTCTCCGTTTAGCGGTGTAAAACTGATGCTGAATTGCCCGTTCTGATCGCTCACGGTATTCAAGACCCGGCGGGCGCCATTTACCACGATATAAATATCCACCGCCTTGTTTGGAGCAGGGCTCTTTGCCACTGTTTCGGTGACGCCTGTAATCGTTATGGGGGTTGTGCCGTTGAACACATCACCGTCAACCTGGGCTGTGGCTGTATAATCGGGCGCTATGACCAGCGCCTGGGAAGATGAAGTATTGTTGATGGTTACCAGTTCGTTTTTTGTACCCCCTTGATTGACAACGGCCAGGATATAGAAGTTACCGACAGCGCCGGTTGGAATAAACGTATGACTGACCGTCAATGACTGGCCTATACCTAAAGCAGCGGGTGTGCCTTGCGTGGATAATAATTCATCGCTGTTGTCGATGACCTGATTGGAGGAGAGAAAAAATTTCACTTCAGCTCCGCTGGTAGCCAGGGAATAGCCTTCGTTGGCGATTTCAAAACTGATGTCCACCGCTTCATTAATGAGCATTGAATTTTTTGACAGCGTGAGATTTTTAGCCAAGTAATCGGGCAAATTGCGGTCGCTCACCATAATCCAGCAGGAACCGGTGGCATAATCTGAAGCAGCAACCGTCACCGTTACAATCTGGTTTCCGTCTTCAAGCCCATCATCGAGGGTACTGAAAGGAACCGTAACTGAGGTGGCTCCTTCCGGAATAATGGCTGTAGTTGCGATTGAGATTTCGTCGGCTCCGTCGTGCTGGATGGAAACCATCAATTCATTTCCGCCAGGGGTGTTCCTGGTGATCGTAAGCAATCCTGCATTGTTGATATTTTCGGGCATGGCAAACGGGTTGGCAGAAGCCGACAAGGCAGGCCCGTCGTTATCAAGAATGGTGACACTTTGGGTGACAGCTCCCCCTGTTTCGGGAGGCGCACCGCAATTGCAGGAGGAAATAAATATGGCTGCCGTAAGATTGACAGTCCGGTTGCCGTCCACCTGGCCATTATCTACCGCGCCGATGTTGAACTGCTGTTGCACCGCTCCGTTGGGAATGGTAACCTGCGTGGGAAAATAGAGCTGCCCGCCCTGATTTATTGTGATCATCACCTGCGTATTTCCATTTGCCGGAGATGAAAGCTGCACAGTTCCAAAGGCAGCGTAAGAACCGCCACCTTCAGAAATTGTGGAGGGGCTGACAGTGAATGCGAGTTGCGGCAGGTCATCATCCAGGATGTTGAGCGAAGCAGAAGATGGAACATACCCCGAAGCTGAAGCATTGATAACCACATTTTCAGTGAGTTCCGGAGTATTGTTGCTCACTACCGGAATATTTACGGTTACCGATTCTTCATTGGAAGGTATCTGGACAGGCGATGTGAGGCTAATCTGATTGGGTTTGTTTATCGTAAGGGAAATGGCTAACGCAGCAGAGGTAACCAGGCCTCTGGTCAGGGTAAGTTGAATTGTATCTCCTTCAGAGGCTTCATTCACGTTCAGGCTTGATGTTAACGAAGGAATTTCATTGTCGATGACGGTAAGTGAAGTTACGGCATTGGGGTAACCCATAGCCGATGCGGTTAATTCTATCAGAATATTACCCTCAATGAGCAGATTATCAATAGCTGAGACGCTAAAGGGCAACCCGCTTTGGTTAATTGGAATATTGACATTGGACGGAAAATTCACTCTTCCTTCGGGCAATGCTGTCAATCCGATGTTTAATGCCTGCGATGTATTTCCGCTTCTGTATATCATACCCTGGACAGGCGTTGCGGCGTTTTCCTGGATTGACTGCACCGGCAGAGATAAAAACAGTCTTTTTTCCATCAGGATACTTTGAACTGATAAGGCCGTGTTGTTGGCTGTTCCGTTGGGCTTTTCGATAAGCCCCGAATTGGGTGTAAGGCGCACCTGCAAAAACACATCTCCTTCAAAACCGGTGAATTGTGGAATATTTACAGTTGAACTCTGTGCCACAATTCCATCGGGTTCAAGGATTCCATTGAAAGGCAAATATCCGATAACCAACAGCTGCGATCCGGAAATGATGGATATCCTTTGGCTCCATCCCCCTACTGCTACTGCATTTCCAACGTTTTGTACCTTCCACCCAACAGTCAGATTTCCTCCGGGAATAATATTTCCGCTCAACGATTGTACCTCGCTCACTGCAATATCCGGATAAGGTGGCAGTGAAATGGCCATTGTGTTTTCTGACCGGGCCGTATTGTTGGTTTCATCGGTCTCCTGAATAATATTATTGACATCTGTTACGACAAAAATAAAGTAATCGCCTTCAAGGAACTGAGGAATGTTGATGTTCAGGTTGTTGGTGTAACTTTGGCCGGGACCGAGAGCCGATAGATTGTTGGGAGACGCCACCAGAACCGCTGACCCAATGATAAAATCAGGCTGGTTGGAAAGATAAACCTCATCCTTCCAGGGAATGATCCCGGTACCCACACTACCTGTGTTGGTTATGGTAAAACTAACCGGAACCGATGTTCCCGCAACCGCAGAAATTGGTGAAATCACATTTTCGGCGATAAGATCTGTAAATACGTAAAAAGAGAATTGATTGATGGCGCTTTCACTCAGTGAACAGAGATTCCGGGCAACTACCTGCCAGTTGTAAATAAAATTTTTATTGAGGTATTCGGTGTAGGTTAGTCCGGTTGTGGTTATTCCTGCCACTGTGGGCTGTAAAGGTTTTGGCTGGTTGGTTCTCCAGATGTAAAGATCGTAAGCAGTGGCATGAGCAGCCGGGGTCCACGAAAACGAAACGGGTTCAGCAACTCCGTAAGTGTTGTTGGCAGGTGCAACAAGGCTGATTGTCCCCACCTGGTTGGGGTAAGGCAACACGGTAAACGATGCAGATCCGTCACACCCAAAGCTGTTGGTAACAGTAACGGTATAGGTGCCGGGAGCATTCACTGTTATGCTCTGCGATGTGGCGCCTGTATTCCATATCCATGAAAGCCCTTCAGAAGCAGTTAGGATAGCAGAACCGCCTTCGCAAAACTGATTTACACCAGTTATAGTAACCACCGGAACCGGATTTACAATTATCCCGATACTGTTGGAAATAGCAGGATTTACAGCACACGCGAGATCAGAGTACATCTCTACGGTTACTGTGGCATTGGCCTGCAGGCTGGAAGTGGTAAATACAGGACTGTTGTTCCCGGCATTCTGACCATTCACTTTCCATTGGTAAACAGGGTTTCCACCGTTTTGAGGTGTTGCTGTAAAAGTTACCGGAGAACCAGCGCAAATTTCTGTGGCAGATGCTTCAATAGTCACCTCAGGAATGATGGGTTCTGGAACGGTGATCACAATTTCATTGGAAACTGCAAAATTTGGAGAAGCACACTGGGCCGATGTAGTCAGCACAACACTCACAACATCGCCGTTGTTTAAGGTATTTATGGAAAAAACGGAACTGTTGGCTCCGGCATTCTGGCCATTGACTTTCCATTGGTAAGAAGGAGAAACCGCATTGCCGGGTGTTGCTGTAAAAGTGACCGTCTGTCCCTGGCAGGCAGTTGTTGTTGAGGCTGAAATAGATACTGTGGGTGGCGTATTGGAATTTACCGTAATCGTCACAGGATTGGAATTAACAGTAGCCGGTTGGGCGCAAAACAGGGATGAGGTCATCGAAACGGTCACAACATCTCCATGATTCAGTGAATTATTTTCATAAACATTGCTGTTCGTTCCAACAGGCTGGCCATTCAGTTTCCATTGGTAAACCGGTGTTCCTCCGTTTGAAGGAAAAGCCGTAAAAACCACATTATCTCCCGGACAAATACCCGTAGATGAAGCCGTGATGAATACGGAAGGGACAACATTGGTATTCACGGTAACGGTAAACGTACAGGAATTCTGCGGATTATTGGTCATGGTATAGGTTACATTGGTAACCCCTGAATTGAAGGAAAATCCGCTGACAGTGCCGTTTCCGCTTCCCGTAGTAGCCCCCGAAAGGGTATAGGTATAAGGCTGCCCCTCTTCGATCACAGGATCGAGATTAAAAACCTGTGCAGTACATTGTCCGGATGGCGCCGTCACTGTCCTGTTGTTCGGGCAGGCAATGGTGGCCGAATTTTTAATCACCGAAACGGTTGTTCCCGAAACCTGATAGCTAAATCCGGCCGGCATATCGGTGTCGGTGAAATTTCCGCTGATGACGCCTGAAGTCAACGAGATAATGGTATATGTCCCATCGGGAACATTGCCTGAATCAACAATCTTCAAAACGCCATTCAACGTAAGGTTGCCGTTGCGCTGGAGTTGTGAATGCCCCGTGCCAGCACCCGAATTGTCGAATAACGCTATCTCGAGGGTACTGCCGGCCGACAAGGGCTGCTGATTGTTAAAGATGAGGATGCCGGGTGAAGTGCCAGGCCTGATAATGCCGTTGTTGCTGAAGGTGGTAGGATTCATCACATAAGCGCCCACCCCGCTTATTACTGCATTTGCCTGGTGGTTAAAAGAAACCAGCGCATTGAACGATGTGGTTCCTGTACTGGTTTTGGTAATGGTTCCTGTGTTGACAATATTTCCATTCGAAAACCAGGTAGTGGTGCTGTTGTTTCCACTGATGATCCATGTGCCGTTGTTGGTAATGTCGGGCAGATTGGAAAACGCAATGGGACCATTCTGCCAGTCCAGGGTACCGTTATTGGTTAAATTAGCATCCAGGTTTTTGGTGGCTGAAGTGGCCAACGTAAGCGTTTTACCTGAGTTTATGCTGGTAACACGGGCAAAAGTACCGCCGTTCCAGATAACATTTTCATTGGGCTGGAAAATGCCCGAACCCTTGAGCGTTCCGGAAAATGTAAAATCATTGTTAACGGTCAGATTTCCGTCTCCGTCAATGGTTCCGGTATTATTAAAAAGGAGGGTGGAAGGGAAAATCTGGGCGATGTTGAGTTTAAACGTTCCGGCATTGTTGAAGCTGCCGTTGCCGCTGATTACCGAACCGGAATTATGATTGATCGTTACGCTGGGGCCGGTGTTGAGTGTCCCTGAATTGAATAACAGATTCCCCGTATTGTTATAAATTCCGGCATTGAGCTGAACAGTACCGGCATTGAAATTTATGGTTCCTGAGTTGTCAAAGGTTGTTATTCCATTAAAAGTAGTAGTACCTGAACTGGATTTAGTTATCGTTCCCGTATTCAAAATATTGCCATTGGTAAACCAGACAACGGTTGAGCTGTTTCCGCTGATTATCCACAGGCCATTGTTGGTAATTAACGGCAGGTTTGAAAATGCGATGGAGCCATTCTGCCAGTCCAGGGTACCGTTTATGGTTAAATTTGCATCCAGGTTTTTGGTGGCTGAAGTGGCCAGCGTAAGCGTTTTACCAGAATTGATACTTGTGATGCGCGCCAGGTTGCCGCCGTTCCAGGTAACATTTTCGTTGGGCTGGAAAATGCCCGAACCCTTTAGCACGCCTGAAAAAGTAAAATCGTTGTTAACAGTCAGATTACCATCTCCGTCAATGGTTCCGGTATTATTAAAAACGAGGGTGGCTGGGAAAACCTGATCGATGTTGAGTTTAAACGTTCCGGCATTGTTAAAGGCGCCGTTGCCGCTGATTACCGAACCGGAATTATGATTGATCGTTACGCTGGGGCCGGTGTTGAGTGTCCCTGAATTGAATAACAGATTCCCCGTATTGTTATAAATTCCGGTATTGAGCTGAACCGTTCCGGCATTGAAATTTATGGTTCCTGAGTTGTCAAAGGTTGTGATTCCGTTAAAAGTAGTTGTGCCGGTGCTGGTTTTGTTTATGGTTCCTGTGTTGACAATATTTCCATTCGAAAACCAAACAAAAGTACTGTTGTTTCCACTGATGATCCATGTGCCGTTGTTGGTAAATACCGGCAGATTGGAAAACGAAATGGAACCATTCTGCCAGTCAAAGGTACCGTTGTTGGTTAAATTGGCATCCAGGTTTTTGGAGGACGAAGTAGCAAGGGTAAGCGTTTTTCCGGCTGATGTAACCGTCTGGCGAGCCAGAATTCCACCGTTCCAGGTTGCATTTTCGTTCAGGAGGAGAAATCCGCCTCCCTTGATGGTTCCTGAAAAAGTGAAGTCGATGTTCAGGGTCAGATTTCCGTTCCCGTCGATAGTGCCGGTATTGCTAAAAATCAAACCTGATGGGGGAACCAGGTCAATATTCAGTTTCAAAGTTCCTCCATTGCTAAATGTACCAGTGCCACTGATTACCGAACCTGCATTAAGGTTTAGTGTATTGCTGCTGCTGGTATTGAGGGTTCCACTGTTAAAACTGATATTTCCTGAATTGTTGAAGGTTCCTGTGTTAAAAACCACAACACCACTGTTCAGCACCAGGTTTCCGGTATTATCAAAGGTGTTGATGCCCCCGAAGGTAGAAGTACCGCTGCTGTTTTTCTGAATAGTCCCGCTGTTAACTACAGAACCGCTTGTAAACCAAATCGAAGTATTGTAATTGCCGTTGAGGTTCCAGGTTCCGTGATTGGTAATCACAGGGTTGGAGGAAAAGCTGACAGTACCATCATTCCAGTTAATCACCCCGTGATTGGTGATATTTGCCTCAATGATTTTAGAGCTGGTAGTAACGATCGCCAGGGTACCCACAGATGCAATTACCACATTTCCAGGACCAATAATACTCCCTGATTGGAAGTTTAACGTCCCGTTTACGGTTAAATCATCGCCGGAGCCATCCGAAAGAGTGAGTTGCGATGCCAGAGCCAAGAAACCGTCGCCTTCCACTATTATCTGATCGGCAGTAGCCGAGGCAGTTATCGTGATAGTGTGTCCGTTACGAATGGTTATAACGCCGGAAGCGCTGTTTGGAACATTGGTGGCATTCGTCCAGTTAGTTCCGTCAAAAAACTCCCAACTCGAGGCCTGGTTCCAGTTCCCGTTGGTTTTACTTCTGAAATCACCTGCATTTTGAGCCAATGTTAACAGGCTCAAAGCAGTCATGAAAAATAAAAGGATGAACCTTTTTGAAATCAGGTTATTCTTGATTTTCTTTTGAAAGTAAATAATTCTCAGCATATTAAGAAATTTTTAAATATCGATACCTAACTAAAATATTGCTTAAAATTTTGTAAGTCTAATACCCATTTTTTTGGAATTTTGTTCATTGCACAGTTGTTAATAAAAAGTTAATTTGCAATGAGATAGGACTATTGGTGAATTGCTTTCAGAATGTGTCCCCGCCTGCCTTGATAGGATTACATTTGCATGGCGGGAAGGTTTGACTTATTGCCAAACAACCGCTAATCAGCATTTCCCCGGTGCCGTCAAGTTGTGAATTGCTTTCAGATTGTATCTTTGACTTATTGCTAAACAACGACAAACGATTGATTCAATTGCCAGGATTTGTTGTGAATTGCTTTCAGATTGTATCTTTGACTTATTGCTAAACAACAGAATACCAGGTGCGTGATAGCTTTGACGGGTTGTGAATTGCTTTCAGATTGTATCTTTGACTTATTGCTAAACAACTGAATATTTTGATGGGTACATTCTTAACTAGTTGTGAATTGCTTTCAGATTGTATCTTTGACTTATTGCTAAACAACTGAATATT
>CALFEP010000244.1 GCA_937950125.1 uncultured Bacteroidota bacterium | reverse complement strand
TACACTACACGCGGCACCGGCAACGAAAAAGGCACCGGCCTGGGACTTATCCTCTGCAAAGAGTTTGTCGAAAAACACGGGGGCAGAATTTGGGTGGAAAGTGCAATCGGAAAAGGCAGCCGGTTTACTTTTTCTCTACCATTTACACTTCAATCATGAGTCAGGCCACAGCAAGCCAGGTGCAGAATTGACGGGAGACCTGCCTTTGCGCTTTTGGCAGGCAGGCAGGAAAGAACCTAAAACTTAGCACAAAAAACCTTTCCAACAGGTCATGAATGCTGAACCTGACCTTTTTAAGTGTCTGTCATTTTCGGGCATGGGATAATAAACACTAAATATCAGCACTTTGGGGTATATTGGGCTGTACTCATCCTTCATTCCCAAAAAAATATTCACAAACCTTCATGCTTTTCCCGTTGATTCTTCAAAATATTTATTTTTGAACGAAAATGCTTTGTGTTGAATCTCCGGTTTTACCACAGGCAACTGCTTTGATAAATGGTTTTTAGTATTCATAATTTTTAACTTAACGCAAGAAAAACAATGAAATTAACACTACTGATGTCCGTTTTTATTACAGCCTTAACACTTTCATTATCAGCACAGGACGAAAAACCAAAAAACTGCAAACTGGCTGCAGGCGCCGATCTGACCTCGATGTATTTGTGGCGTGGGTTCGAGCTTAGTGATGGTCCGGCCATACAACCCTGGACCGAATTTTCGTTCAAAGGCCTCACCCTGGGCGCCTGGGGAAGCTACAATTTCATAGGCGATTCAAAAGAGATTGATGTGTATGCCCGATACGACTTTATGAATATGTCGCTGTCATTCACCGATTTGTACACCATTGCTCCCGAAAACCCCAACGAGGATTATTTCGACTTCAACACCCGAACCACCGGACATATTTCGGAATTGGGACTGAGCTACAACGGGTCTGACAAAATTCCGTTCACAGCCATGGGAGGCGTCCTGCTCTACGGACTTGTCTGGGATCAGAAAATTGACGACTCGACCAGCCTCAACTATTCTTCGTATTTTGAATTTGGGTACCTGGGTCAGCTCGAAGATTACTCGTACAACATTTTTGCAGGTTTTACGCCAACCGAAAGCTATTTTTATGGTACCGACAAATTTTCGTTTATCAATGTTGGCGTCAATGTTACCAAAGAAATTAAGGTAACCGAAAGTTTTTCCATTCCGGCGACACTCACGCTAACAACCAACCCCAACAGCAGGAAATTATTTATGGCAATTATGTTTTCGCTTTGAGGGCCATGTGAAAAAAATCAACATTTATCAACATAAAAACACCTTGAATAATGAAAAGCAAAATCATACTTTTACTGCTGACAGTGATGATAGCAGGTTGCAACCGGAGCGCCAGACAAGGATTTGAAAACGAGAAGCAGGCCTTGTTTGAAAAAGCAGCAAACCTCAACAACGATTTTTATAAAATCAGGCTGGAAACAGAATGGCTGGCCGGCGAAATTACCAAACTTTACCACAAACAGGACTCGATCCTTCCATTGGTTGACAAGAGCAAGTACCGGCTTGCCAGCAACGGGGTTTTTACCAAGCCAGTTGATGACGGTGGGTCGGCTATTTTTGTCTCGGGATATTATCCGGTGAACGAAAAAATTAAGCGTGCTGTTTATTTTACCGAACCGCTCGACACGTTGTTTAAACAACTGGTTGCCCGGTATCCCGAAATTGTGCAGCTTTACTTCAACGACCGCTTTTCGCTTAACCGCATTTACCCCTATTTTGATGTGCTTTCGCAATACGAGGCCAAAATGGATATTCCCAGTTTCAACTTTTATTACCTGGCCGACGAAAAGCACAACCCTGAGCGCAAATCGCTCTGGCTGAGCGAACCTTATGTTGACCCGGCAGGCAGAGGGTGGATGGTTTCGGCCATTGCTCCCGTTTACTACAACGATACGCTCGAAGGAGTTCCGGGAATTGATGTGACCATCAACACCATCACAAAGCGTTATGTGCTCGACAACCCATTAAGCATGAGCATGATAATCGACAACAGCGGAACCATCGTTGCCGCACAGGAGGCCACCATCAACCTGTTGTCGTTCCCCCCACTGTTCGATCACAAATACATCGAAACCATAAAGCAGGACACCTATCGCAAAGAGCTTTACAACCTTGCGCTAAGCAAGGAAGCCAACGTAAGAAAAATTGCCACGGGAATTCTGAAAGAGAAAAAACCGGTTGTTGAAACCGAAATCATTGGCGACAAGATTACCGTGATTGCAGCCCACATTCCCGAACTCGACTGGTACCTGCTTGAAATTATCCGCTAAGAACCCGTAAAATGTAAAGATCAGACATAATAAAGCATACACAAACATTGGCTAACATTTTTTTAGCCTCTCCCGTGAGGTGTTTCAGGTAATTTAGTGGCATTATTTACGACGATGAAAAAAAGGTATTATTTATTGATTCTGTTGCTGTTTGTTTTTGTGACTTTGTCCATCAGGCAGTATATTAATTCAAACCGACAGCAACGCAGGGAAACGGCAGTTTTTATCAACAAGCAGATCATCCTTTGCGGCAAAAGCATCGAGGATGCCAGCGCCTCATTTGAAGAATCGGTGAAATTTGAATTTGCCAACCGCGAACTTCAGCACTTCTTTAACCCCAACCCGCACCTGCTCGATGCAGAAACGCACAGTAAATACATCGATACCGAAATAAAACGAATCAGGCGTTTTTATTCAAACAATCAGGTGCTTATCTCCAAAATAACCATCTTCAACGATTCGGTGTACCGAAGTTTCCAGCGCGATTCGAACAATTATTTTACTGTAACATCCCCGCAGCGGTTTGCAGCAAAGCAAATTCTGATCACCCAACCAGTTTTTAATGATTACGACACACTGCTTACCTATACCCAGCCCATCCGAAATGTAAAGGGTGATGTGATTGCAAATGTCAGTTTCAACCTCAGGATAGGTGATTATCTGTCGTACCATTTCGAGAAATTCTATATCGGAAAAAATTCGTGGCACTGGGCAATTGACAGCAAAGGGCGGATACTGCTTAACAAATACAGCGAGCCTGTTGAAAATAATTCGTTTGAAACAGATGTGCTGGATGAATTTCGCCAACGACTTAGCGAAAACCTGACAACCACAGTGCAACACACCATCAAAAGTTACAAGGAAATAAATGCTTACTCGGTGTTTTACCCGGTGAACATTCTGGGAAAGAATTTTGGAATTGTTTTTTCGGTAAACACCGACACCCTGTATCAGCGGCAAAACGAGTCGAACCTGATGATTTTCATCTACTTCCTTTTTGTTATTGCCAGCATCATTACTTTGTTCTCTGTCATTATAAAACAAATGGTGGCAGCACAAAAGCGCCTCGAATCGACAGATGCCCTGCTGCGCACTGCCAACCAGGCTTCAGAAATTCTGCTTACCGACCCCGATTTCGACAGATCGATGCAGAATTTTCTGGAAATCACCGCCAAAGCCGAAGGTTATCACAGGGCTTTCATCCTTGAACTGGACCAAAGCGAAAAAGCAGAATATTGCCGCCTGAAATATGAATGGTGCGATTTGTCGCTGGTAAAACCCATGACGGTTGAAGACCCGGCCTTTGTTACAGGCGTTGAAACCAAAGCCTTTCAAAATATTCTTTCGGAACTTACACAAAACAAGGTGGTGAAATTGAACGAGCATGAATTCCCCGACTCCATCAAACCATACATGAAAGGATTGAATTGCAGGGCATTTATCAATCTGCCTGTGTATGTTGACGAGAATATTTATGGGATTGTAGGTTTTATGGATTGTTTTGAGCACCGTCAGTGGCAGGATTTCGAGGATGCGCTGTTTGCCAACTTTGCCAATGTGGTTGGCGGCGCCTTGTCTATTCAAAAGAAAAAAGAAGAATTGATAGCTGCTAAAAATGTGGCCGAAAAAGCCAATAAGGCCAAATCGGAATTTTTGGCCAGCATGAGCCACGAAATTCGCACCCCCATGAATGCCATTCTGGGTTTCAGCGAAATATTGTACAACAATGCCGACAACCCAAAAAACAAAAGCTTCCTCACCCGAATTCTAAGCAGTGGCCGGACTTTGCTCTATTTGATAAACGATATTCTTGACTTGTCGAAAATTGAAGCCGGGCAGATGGAAATTTTCAGGGAGCCTACGCGCATTCATGACATTTTCGGCGAAATGAGCAAGATTTTTTCCGCAAAGGTTTCTGAGAAAAATCTGGAGTTCAGGGTGAATATTTCGCCCGGTTTCCCTGATGTAATTCTGATTGATGATGTGAGGCTTCGGCAGATCCTTTTTAACCTGGTAGGTAATGCAGTTAAATTTACCGATAGCGGATTTATTGAGTTATCGGCTTCAGTTAAAGCTTATGACAGCATCGACCAGCACTTCGACATCGAAATTGCTGTTTCCGACTCTGGCATTGGAATTCCATTAGCTTACCAGAAAATGATCTTTGAGGCATTTGTTCAGGTCGAATCGAGCAATACCCGAAAATATGGGGGTACGGGACTTGGCCTGGCCATTACCAACAAACTGGTGACGATGATGAACGGGAAAATAGGTTTGCAGAGTGAGGCAGGAAAAGGAAGCCGGTTTTCACTGTTTTTCCCCGAAATGGAAGCCACCACCCAACTTCCCGAACGAAAAAATATTTTTGAATGGTCGAACAAGGAAATTATTTTCGATAAAGCCACCATTCTGGTCGTTGACGATGTGGACTATAACCGCGAATTGGCAAAAAATTACCTCACCAATTTCAATTTCAACATCATAGAAGCAAAAAGCGGAGGCGAAAGCATCACAATGGCACGGCTTCATTTGCCCGACCTGATTCTGATGGACCTCCGCATGCCCGGAATGAGTGGCTACGAAGCCGCAAGGGAACTAAAGAAAACCGACGAAACCAAAAACATCCGGTGTGTGGCTTTCACAGCCTCCTCGATGCGGCACGACGAAGCCACCATTAAAAAAGATTTCATCGACTACCTGCTCAAACCCATCACACGCAACGAATTGATCGATTGTTTGATAAGACATCTCCCGCACAAAATTTCGGAACCTGAAAAAGATTTGGTGGCGCCAGTTCAGGAACAGCAAACCATTCCTGCTGAAATAATGAACAACCCGGAGAAAATTTCAGTACTGAAAACCGAATTGCAGCAGCGGGCTATTCCTGTGGTTGAAAAACTCATGATTTACATGGACAGCGACGCGTTTGATGCACTCGAGGCCACGCTTCGTGAAATTGAAGAAAAATACAACCTCAGGATTTTTAACCCAATGATGGAACAATTAAGAGAAGCCACCGACAATTTCGACTTCGAGAACTTCAACAAGAACATGTTGAATTTGAACAAACTCATAAAAACAATCACTGAATTAGCTTAAAACAAAAAAACAATGAATCAATTTCAAACCATCCGCGACATTTCCGGTTCCTCGATACTCATTGTGGACGACACGCCTGTTAACCTGCAACTGATGTCATCGGTACTCAAACAAAAAGGTTATAAACTTTACATGACCAATTCGGGCGAAAATGCGTTGAAATTTCTTGAAGAAACCCTGCCCGATCTGATTTTGCTTGACGTTATGATGCCCGGCCTGAGCGGATTTGAGGTGTGCCGGATTATCAAACAGCAGGAAAAATTCAAAAATATTCCCGTGATATTTCTCACCGCTAAAAATGAGGTTGAAGACATTATCGAAGGGTTCGAGGCAGGAGCTGTGGACTACATCATCAAACCCTTTTATGCCAAAGAGGTTTTTGTCAGAATTTCGACGCACCTGCAGCTCAAACATGCCCGCGAAATGCTTCAGGATAAAAACGATAAACTGGAAGAACTCAACCAATCGCTCACCGAATCGAAGCAAATTATCGAAAAGGATGCCCGGGAACTGAAAAAGCTCAACGACGAAAAAAACAAGTTTTTCTCCATCATTGCGCACGACCTGCGGGGGCCTTTTGGTGGGTTGATGGGCATTACCGATATTTTGTATGCCCAACTCGACCAGATACCCGATGAGCAGATTCACGAACTCATCCAGTTATTGCAACAATCGTCAAATCAGGTATTCAACCTGCTGAACAACCTCCTGGAGTGGTCGCGCCTGCAGATGGATGCCGTGGTGTTCGATCCTGTCTCATTCAACCTGAAACCTGCTATTTGTGATTCGATAAAACTGCTTCAAGAACGGGCTCAAAACAAAGCCATCGTTATCGAAAACAAAACCAACGAATCCATTGAGATTTTAGCCGACATCAATATGTTTAATACCGTCATCAGGAACCTGATTTCGAATGCTATTAAATTTACGCCCAGAAATGGCTTAATAACGGTTGGATCGGCAACAGCAGACGACAAAATGATTGAGGTTTTTGTGATTGATTCCGGCATTGGAATGAGCGACGGACTGATGAAAAAACTTTTCAGCCTTGACCAAAAGGTTTCACGCCCCGGAACTGAAAATGAAGCCAGCAACGGGCTTGGATTAATATTGTGCAAAGACCTGGTGGAAAAACACGGTGGCAAAATTTGGGTTGAAAGTGAAGAAGGCAAAGGAACTACCTTCAGGTTTACCTTCCCCGGAGGGCAGACCAAACAGCAATAACATACAGAAGCGCATTCGCTTATCCTGATTTAAGATCTGTGGCAGTTTAAAAACCAATGAAACACTATTAATAGGATTGAGTACAGTTTAAAAAGCGAAAAGACCCCTGAATTCGCTGATGCAGCATGTTGAAACGGACTGATTTTTATGTGATTCTTCCTTTAGAATTTGGGGAAAAACACTAAATATCAGCATTATGGGACTTAACAGACTGGACTCAGGAATACTAAAAACAAGAAAAAGATGACAGATTTAGATTTGGGAGCATTTGCGGATTACATATTCAACACTTCAAACGATTGCATATTCATCATGGCAGTTGAACCGGAGGATGAATACAGGTGCCTGGCTGTAAACGATGCCTACATAAAAAATACAAAACTTAAACCCGAGCAGGTAATTGGCAAAACCCTGAAGGAAATTATGCGCGATAAAGCCTACCTTACTGCTTTCAACGGATACAACGAAGCGATAAACACCCGCCAGAAGGTAAAATACATCGAAAAGGTGGATTTTGGTTTCGGTGAAGATATTGTTGAAACCACCATCACCCCTGTGTTTGATAACGGAGGACGATGCACCCACCTGGTGGGAGCCGCCAAAGACATCAAACCGCAAACAGTTGCGGAGAAGGCACTGGCCGAAACCGAAGAACGTTACAAGTTGCTGGCCGACCACGCTTCGGACTCTATTGTGCTTTACGATAAATTTCATAATGTACTTTACGTCAGTCCTTCCACTGAAAAACTATCGGGTTACTCCCTCGCCGAACTGACCAAACAACCATTTTTGTCGATGGTTCACAAAGATGACCTCGACGACCTGAAAAAAAGCATCGCCCTCACCGAAAGCAAAAAACTGCAGCATCAGATTTACCAATATCGCTATCAGCGCAAAGATGGGCAATACATCTGGATGGAAACCAATAGCACAAGAATTTTTGATAAAAATGGAGACCTTTACCGGATTGTTACCGTTAATCGCGACATTACCAATCGCAAAGTTCTCGAAGAAAAACTGAGCTTCCACTCGCTAATTCTCGATCAGATTCATGACAGGGTCACGGTAACCGACCTTGAAGGAAAGATTACCTATGTAAACAATGCTGTGGAGCGGATGTTGGGAATTGATAGTGGATCAATCATTGGAAAATCGGTAAAAACATACGGTGAAAATCCCAATAAAGGAGCTACACAGCAGGAAATTATTGATGGTACACTTCAAAAAGGTTCGTGGAATGGCACGGTTGTCAACCGTGAACCCGACGGAAAGGAGCACTATCTGAATGTAAGAACCCAAATTCTTAAAAATTACAACGATGAAGCCATCGGCATGTGTGGAATTTCGACTGACATCACCGAACAAAAACTTCATGAAGAGCTTCTGTTGGAAAGCGAGATGCGTTATTCAAACTTGTTTAACAACATGGTCGATGGTTTTTCGCTCAACGAAATAATAACCGATGAAAATGGAAACCCTGTAGATTGGCGGTTTTTGCACGTAAACAGGGCACATCAGAAACAAACCGGACTAAAAATGGAAGACACCATTGGCAAAACCATCAAAGAAATATTTCCGGATGTTGAGCAGGACTGGATTGATTTCTACGGACATGTTGCCCTGACAGGTGAAGCGGCAGACAAAGTTTCATTCAACCATAACACCGGCAACTATTATGAAGTGAACGCATTTTCTCCTTCACCCGGCAAGTTTGCTGCTATTTTCAATAATATAACCGATCGCATTTTGGCTGAGAGACAACTGCTCGACGCCAAAGAAAAAACCGAAAACAGCGAAAGGAAGTTAAGAAGCATGTTCGATAACACGCTTACTGGAATTATGTTTTGCACGAAAGATGGCCAGGTTGTCGATGCCAACAAAGCGATGCTCAACATTGTGGGGTCGCCTTCCCTTGAAACTTCTTTAAAACTCAATCTCCTTGAGCATGAACTCTTAAAAAAAGTAGGATTTGCTGACAACTTTTTAAAAAGTATTGCGGAGCGAACCGTCATCGGTGATGAAACACATTACACCAGTCTTTACGGTAAGACCAGCTACCTGAAATATTTCCTAATACCGATTTTTAACAAAGAAGAATTGCATGGTGTTTGGGTTAATGTTCACGATATGACTGATTTATGGAAAATACAAACCGATTTGAAGGAAGCCAAGGAAAAAGCTGAAGCTGCCGATCAACTCAAAACAGCATTCCTCAACAACATTTCGCATGAGGTGCGCACGCCGCTCAACGGAATATTGGGTTTTGGCGAAATCCTTGTAAATCATGCCTGTGAGGAAGAAGAGAAACAATATTACCTCGAAATTCTTCATACAAACAGCAACCGGTTGATGCAAACCATAACCGACTACATGGACATTTCGCTCATTACGAGCGGAAACCAGGAAGTACACCTGAGCGAAGTTAAACCCTTTGAAATGATAAAAACCTGTTATGACGACTATTTGCCGAAATGCAGTAAAAAAGGCATCGAATTACACATGATGTTGCCCGAAAACAGCGAGGAAGAAACCATTACCAGTGACCCAGGCATGTTGCAGAAATCGCTGTATCACCTGGTTGAAAATGCCTGGAAATTTACCGATAAAGGAAAAATCACCATTGGTTTTCAGTCGTCCGCCGGACAGGTTGAATTTTTTGTTTCCGACACAGGAAAAGGTATTGTGCCGGAAAACCATGACCGTATTTTTGGCAACTTTGTTCAGGAGGACAACTCGAATACACGCGGTTACGAGGGAAGCGGACTTGGGCTTTCCATTGTAAAAGGTTTTACCGGATTATTAGGCGGCAACATCACCCTGATTTCAGAAAAAAACAGCGGGTCAACCTTTCGTATTATGCTGCCAAAAAAACAATCTGTTCAGGCCGATACCGAACAAAAGCCTGAAACCTCAACACAGGCCAAAAAGACCGGTAACTATGTCATTCTGATTGTTGAAGACGACGAAAGTGTTTTTGAATATTTCGAAGCCATTTTTAATCACCAGCCTTGCACCTTGTTGAAAGCATACAATGGCGAGTCAGCCATCAGCGTGTGTGATGAACACCCCGAAATCGACCTTGTGCTGATGGATTTGAAAATGCCGGTGATGAACGGATTTGAAGCAACAAAAATCATCAAACAAATGCGTCCCACACTGCCAGTCATTGCCCAGACTGCCTATGCCCTGGCGGGCGATGAACACCGCGCACGCCAGGCCGGCTGCGACGATTATATTACAAAGCCCATCAAAAGGAGCAAACTGTTTGAAAAGATGAAAAAATTTGGATTTGATGAGGGAAATGATTTTAAAGCCTGATGCAAAAGGTCCCTGTTTCCTTGTCTTTTAATTTGCAGAAAAAAGAATCAACAAGACATTTTAATAAAGTTTTATCTTTATAAACAAAAAATTTTTACACAATGGATGAACTGGACATTCAGATCAATAACCTCGAAAGGGCTTTATTGCTGATCAATCATCAGGAGGCGGAGGACATTATCATGAAAGCCGCTGCAGCTGGATCGCCCGCCAAAGTTGCCAGCGAGTTAATTGCTAAAACGCTCCAACGCATTGGCGAATCGTGGGAAAACGGCTCGCTTGCCCTATCGCAGGTTTACATGAGCAGCCTTATCTGCGAAGAGATCATCGACAAGGTTTTCCCAGCCTCGGAATATGTACACACCGACATGCCAAAAATAGCCATAGCTGTTTTTGAAGACCACCACCTGCTTGGGAAAAGAATTGTTGTTTCGACCCTTCGCGCCAGTGGTTACCCGATCATCGACCTGGGTGGAGGGTTGGGAACCGATGAACTGGTTACAATTGTTCAGCGGGAGAAAATTGAGGTGTTGTTACTTTCGGTACTCATGCTGCATTCGGCACTTCGTATTAAAGACCTTACCACCCGACTGGCTGGTTCCGGTGTTAAAGTGGTAGTGGGCGGAGCCCCTTTCCGGTTCGACGAAACGCTTTGGGAAACTGTTGGCGCCACTGCCTGCGGCAAAGACACCACCGATGCCCTTCTTATTGTTAAAGATTTAATGAAAGGAGTGAAATAATATGACTGAAATGACACCCATGCAACGGGTATTAACTGCCCTTTCGCACAAAGAGCCCGACAGAGTTCCACTGTTTTTGCTAACCACCATGCACGGAGCCAAAGAATTGGGCATGAGCATTAAAGAATATTTCTCGGATGCCGAAAATGTGGCCAGGGGTCAAATCATCCTGCAAAAAAAATACAGGTCCGATTGTTACTACCCTTTCTTTTATGCTCCCATCGAAATTGAAGCCTGTGGCGGCGAAGTAATTTATTCAGAAGACGGCCCTCCAAACTCGGGAACTCCCTTTATCAGAAATCCCGAACATATTTTGAGCCTGGAGTTACCAAAAGTGAACGATGCGAAGGTTTTGCATAAAGTGTTGCAAGCTATTCAATTGCTTAAAGCAGTGGCAAAAGATGAAATTCCAATAATTGGTGTGGTTATGTCGCCATTCTCGTTGCCGGTGTTGCAGATGGGTTTCGAAAAATATCTCGAAATCATGCACTTCCGCCCTGATTTATTCAACCGCCTGATGGAAGTCAACCAGGCTTTTTGCATCGACTGGGCCAATGCCCAGCTGCAAGCCGGAGCCACAGCCATCTGTTATTTCGACCCGGTTTCGTCAAGTAGCATGATAACCCGGCAACAATACCTTGAAACCGGTTTCAGGGTTGCCAAACATACCCTTGCGCAGATCAAAGGACCCACGGCTACCCATTTTGCATCAGGCAACTGCCTGCCGATTTCCGACTTGCTGCCCCAAACCGGCACTGCCGTAGCCGGCGTTAGTACCATGGAGGATATAGCCGGACTAAAAAAGGCTTTTGCAAACAAACTCACTGTTTTGGGCAACCTCAACGGCATCGAAATGTGCCGTTGGACTGTTGAACAAACCAGCGCCATCGTAAAAGAAGTCGTTCAAAAAGCAGCCCCCGGAGGCGGATTTATCCTGGCCGACAACCATGGCGAAATCCCATTTCAGGCGCCCGATGAAGTACTTCTTGCCATCTCAGAAACCATCAACAGATTTGGCAAATATCCGATTGTGAATGGATAAGGAGAAGAAACAACTCTGCATTTTTATCTGCAACAACTTTGCCGCCGAGGCTGCTGCTATCCTGCATTCGGGACACTACCCCGATGTAAAACTCAAAACGTATGCTTCTTCCTGCTATGGTCCCGTGCTCGATTCAGTAAAAATCGCAGCCCTTATTGAACAGGCTGAGCACCGATTTTCAAAGTTGTTGTTTATCGCAAGCTCTTGCAGACCAGTAATTGACAAAAAGGAAACTACCACTGGAACCCATATCGAAATTGTATTTCTGGAACAGTGTTTCGAGCTTATCCTTAACAAAGAACTCGTCTATCACTTTATAAAACAGGGATATTACCTCATTTCTTCCGGATGGTTAAACAATTACAAGCAGCACATCCGCGAGTGGGGCTTTGATGAAAAGCAGGCAAAAGAATTTTTCAGCCAGTCAATCCAGAAAATTTTATTTCTCGATACCGGAATTGATGCTGACTATCACACCAAACTCCAGTATGTGTCACAATACATGGGATTGCCATACGATGTGTTGCCTGTTGGGCTTACCTATTGCCGCAATTTCATTGATGCAAAGGTTTCAGCATGGCGTGCCGAAAATGAAAGAATCCAGCTCAACGACCGGATTGCTGCAATAACCAGAGAAAGCGCTGATTTTAACCTTGTTTTCAGGCAACTTCAGAAACTGGTTGATTTTGTTGACGAAACCGCCATTGTGAATGAGCTATTCCGGTTGATCGACATTATGTTTGCTGCCCGGCAAATTGGCTACCTGAAAAGGAATAATGGTTCTGATGATCAAACCAGGTGGTATCATGCTTCAGAAAAAACTGAAACCGCCTGTGCTGACGAAAATTGTTTCAACATCGAGGTTACCCATCAGAACCAGGTCATTGGTGTTTTTAAAATTTATGGAATCCGTTTTCCTGAGTACATGATTCAGTACAGGCAAATGATTCCGGTTATTGGGAAAATAGGTGGGATTTCGATTGCAAATGCCCGTAAATACGAGGTTATCAGCAAACAAAAGGTGCTATTGAGCAACAGTGAGTTAAAATATAAAAACCTGTCGAATCAGCTTACTGCCATTTTGGACCACATTCCCGGGCTGGTATTTTACAAAGACAGGAACAACAACTTTATCCGGGTAAACCGTTATGTGGCTGAGGCCTATAAAAAAAGCAAAGAGGAACTGGAAGGCAAAAACCTCAACGAGTTTTACTCCAGCGAAGAGGCTGAAAAGTACTATGAGGACGATCTACAGGTGATCAATTCAGGTGAAGCAAAAATCAACATTATCGAACCCTGGCAAACCAACCTCGGGCTAAAATGGGTGAGTACCAGCAAAATACCCTTTATCGACGACAGGGGTGAAATCATTGGTGTTATTGGAATCTCGCTCGACATCACCGACCTTAAAAATGCAGACGATGAAATCAGGGTAAAAAATGAACAGCTTAGAAACCTCAATAGCGAAAAGGACAAGTTTTTCTCCATTATTGCACACGACCTGAAAAGCCCATTCAATTCCATTGTGGGATTCAGCGACCTGCTGGTCGAAAAAATCGATGCCGGAGCATTTAAAGATGCAAAAAGGTACGCCACAATCATTTTAAATTCATCGGAAAGGGCGGTAGAACTGCTTTCAAACCTTATGGACTGGTCGCGTAGCCAAACCGGAAGAATGGAGTTTACGCCCGAACCGGTAGAAATGACTTCGTTTATAAGCGAAATCATTCAGTTTTACCACAGCATTGCCACTCAAAAATCGATTCACATCGGGCAGAATTTTAAATCTGAAATCAACATTTTTGCAGACAAAGCCATGGTAGGCACCGTAATGCGCAATCTCATCAGCAATGCCATCAAATTCACAAACAATGGTGGTAAAATAACGGTATCGGCTGAGGAAAAACAGCATGAGGTGGTTATTTCAGTAAAAGACAACGGTGTTGGTATTTCAGGCGATGTGGCATCCAAACTTTTCAGGATCGACGAAAACATCACCACCCGGGGCACCAACAACGAAAAAGGCACAGGTTTAGGCCTGATACTCTGCAAGGAATTTATTGAAAAGCATGGTGGCAGAATATGGGTGGAGAGCGAACCCGGGCAAGGTTCAGCATTTTCCTTTTCACTCCCTTTATAAAATTAAATCTTACATTTTCGGCTTTAATTTCAACGATTTTGTAAAATTGCCATCCCTTGCAAAAAAAAACTGAAAATGCAGTTGAAATGAGTTTTTACAGAAAAACCGGTTGATAAAAACATTCATGACCCACCAAAAACTATTGGGAAGGGCGTGGTAACGATAACAGGCTCAACATGAATTTCAAAAGATACATCAGATGCAGGATCAGCAACACAGGATAGAAGAACTACAGGCAGAAATTGAACAACTCCGCCAGAAAATTGCCGAAACAGCGCAACAAAAAAGCGGGTTGCAAAAAAAAGAAGCTGCACCAAACGGCATGACAACTATTTTTTCTGTCATGGATTCGGCTAAAACCGCTGTTATTGCCATCGACAGTGAAGGAAAAATTTTCAGGATAAATTCCACCGCCGAACAACTCCTCGGATACAAGTCGCATCTGGCGTCGGGACAAACACCCAACCAGCTATTTCGCCTTATACCACAAAAAACCTCCGGGCCGGCGCAAACCGAAACCAGCAGAACCCATTTGAGCAACATGGAAGTGAATCAGGAAAAACAATTTCTTGTAACCAACCACGGACTCGAGTACCCGGTTGAGGTTTCATTTTTTCCCATTACCAGCCCCGACGACCAAACCCATTTGAACCTGATGATTGTCAGAAACCTGATGCCCGAAACCGAGCTTCAGCAGGAAATCGAAATGTTTGATAATGCCGTCACCACCTTTTGTGAAAACCCGGTGATGTCGGTTATTTTAACCAACGAGAAAGGCATTGTTGAGATTTGGAATCCTGCTACCGAAAAAATTACAGGATATTTGAAAGAAGAAGCCATTGGCAAACCATTTTATGAGATTTTTCCTGCATTTGCTGCAAACACCAACATTCAGGAGCGCAATGAGTTATATTTTAAAAATGCTTTGGAAGCCGGCTTAAGAACAGGTAATGTTTCGACACAGGGAATTCGCGAAATAAATATTGTAAGCAAATCGGGGCAACCGAAAACCATCCGGCAGGCAGTGATCACGCTGAAAACGAAATCAGCCTATCGGTTTGCCGCTATTGCCGAAGACATTACACACACAAAAATAACCGAACAAAAATTCAGCGAAAGCGAAGAACGTTTTCGCATACTTGCCGACAATTTGCCCGGTGTAGTCTATCTGTGCCGCAATGATGAAACCTATTCAATGCTTTATCTGAACAAGGCTGTGGTAAAGATTACGGGGTTTACCAACGACGATTTTCTCGAAAACCGGATCAACTTTGTTGAGTTGTATCACCCCGAGGATGCAGAAAGAATAATACAGACGGTAAATACAGCCCTCAACAACCAAGAGCCCTTCCATTTGATTTACAGGCTGCGCAACAAAGACGGGAACTATTGCTGGATTGAAGAGTGGGGCACAGGCGTGTGGGATGGCAAAAAGCTGCTCTTCCTCGAAGGTTTCATGACCGACATCAGCCACCTCAAACATGCTGATAAAGCGCTGAAGGAAAGCCAGGACAGGTTTAAGCGACTGGTTGAACACTCTCCCGATATCATTTATAGCTTTTCAACAGTCAGGGGCGGAAGTTATCACTCTTCGCGGGTGACCGATATTTTGGGCTATACCCCTCAACAACTCAAAGACAACCCAAAACTCTGGGAAAACTCCATCCATCCCGACGATTTGCCGTCGGTTTTACAGGCATTGGCCAATACCGGCCATGGGCATCCAATCAATGTTGAGTACCGTATTCGTTCCGCCTCAGGCGAATGGCGATGGATTCACGACAAAAGCATGCACATTTTCGACAACAAGGGCGAAACCCTCATCGAAGGAGTAGCAATTGACATTACCGACCGGAAGGTAGCACAGGAAAAACTCAGGCAGAGTGAACAGAATTACAAAAAACTGCAAGAGCTGTTCAGGAACATGGCCGATATCATCCCCGACATGCTTTGGGCCAAAGACCTGGATAAAAAATATATTTTCGTCAATAACTCGGTGTGCAAAAACCTGCTCAATGCTACTGACACCGATGAACCCATCGGCAAAGGCGACATGTTTTTTGCCAACCGTGAAAGGGAGTCACATCCCGATAACCCCGACTGGCATACCTTTGGCGAGGTTTGCAGCGACTCCGATCAGATTGTGATCGATTCGGGCAAGACCGTCCAGTTTGACGAATTTGGCAATGTAAAGGGCAAATTCCTTTTCCTGGATGTCATTAAAACCCCGCTTCGCAACGAGAAAAATGAAATGACAGGTGTTGTAGGCACGGCAAGGGACGTTACCGAAAACAAAAAAGCCGAACTCAAACTCAGGGAAAGCGAGGCTAACCTGAAAGCCATCATCGAAAATTCACTCGAAAACATCTGGTCGGTTAACAACAAATATGAAATTCAATACATCAATGCAGTTTTTGCACGATCGTTCGAGCAAACATTTGGTGTAAAACTTACTGAAGGTTCAAATGTACTGGAAGCCCTGCCCGATATGCTCCGACCGGTATGGAAGGATCGATACGACAGGGCTTTGAAGGGCGAACAATTTGATTTGCAGGAAAAAATAGCTGCAGGGGAAAACGTTGTTTATGTTTATGTGTCCATGAACCCAATAGTGGTTGATAGCACCGTGGTGGGAGTCTCTATTTTTGGAAGAGATATTACCGAGCAGGTTCTGGCCAAAGAAAAGCTTGTTAAAGCAAAAGAAAAAGCCGAAGAAAGCGACCGGTTGAAGACTGCATTTATCAACAACATTTCACACGAAATCCGCACCCCGCTAAACGGTATTTTAGGATTTGGGCAGGCATTAGCCGAGCCCAGCCTTCCTGAGAGCGAAAGGTACGAATATTACAAAATTCTTCAAAGCAGCAGCAACCGGCTAATGCAGACTGTTACCGATTTTATCGACATTTCGATGCTTACATCAGGAACTATGGAAGTGAACAGAAGTAAAGTGTATTTGAACGCCCTGATGGAGGAAATGCGGTATAAAACACTGATGCTTTGTACACAAAAAGACATCCAGATAATACCTGAAATACCTGATAATGCTGATGAGGCGGCCCTTTTTACAGATGGTGAACTACTCAGAAAAGCCATCTTTCATTTGCTCAACAATTCGACAAAGTTTACCACCCGGGGCAATATCCGTTTTGGATACCGTGATACAGGCGATGGGGTAACTTTTTTTGTAACCGACACCGGGATTGGCATTGCGGCTGATCAATTAAAAAACATGTTTGAAGTTTTTACCCAGGGCGACACATCCATTACACGGGGCTACGAAGGAACAGGCCTGGGATTGTCAATCACCAAAGGAATTGTTACACTTCTGGGTGGAAATATCAGCGTCGATTCCAAAATAAACCAGGGAACAACGTTTTCTTTTACGCTTCCAAAGCCTATGGCCGAAAAAAAGCCTCCGGTTTTACCTATCCCGGTTTCGCAAAAAACTACACACGGTAAGCCATTGATTTTGGTTGCCGAAGATGATGAATCCAATTTTTTTTACATCAAAATGGTGCTCGAAAAATCAGGTTATTCCGCCTTGCGCACCACCAATGGGGCTGATGCTGTTCAACTATGCCTCGAAAATCCTGACATCAACCTTGTCCTCATGGACATCAAAATGCCGGTGATGAATGGAATTGAGGCAACAAAATCCATCAGGCAGTTCAATCAGGAAATTCCGATTATTGCCATCACAGCCTACGCGCAATCGGGTGACGAAAACCATATTCTGAGTGCCGGGTGTACGGGCTATTTGTCGAAACCGGTGAGGCGGGAGGAGTTGCTGCAGTTGCTTTCCAGGTTTTTGATAAAAAACGATTTGTCGCATTGATTTTCGAATTGTAGCTGAAAAGGTTTTTTATTGGAAAATACAACAAACCCCGACCATGGCCAGGTTGGCTAAAAGCAGGTCAGGATCAGGGGTAATATTCAAGTTTTCGATCAGATTTTTTAAAATATATTTCTGAAACATTATGACCATTTTCGAAATTACATTGCTGATTGTTTCAGGCCTGATGGTAGGGTTTATCAATACATTGGCCGGTGGAGGTTCTGTTATATCCCTTTCGGTACTTATGATGCTGGGGTTGCCAGCGACTGTTGCCAACGGAACCAACCGCATTGCCATCCTGGTACAAAGCCTGGGAGCTACATCGGGTTTCAGGCATCAAAAGGTGCTGGACACCAAAAAAGGTATCTGGCTGGCGATACCTGCGGTGATTGGTTCAGTTATTGGCGCCTGGGTTGCCACCGACATCAATGAGAAGGTTTTCGAAAGAGCCGTTGCAATCATCCTCATTGTCATGCTCTTTTTCATTGTTTACAAACCCGAACACTGGCTAAAAGAACAAAAGCACCTGATTGAAAAGAAAATCAGCCCGTTGCAAATCATTGTCTTCTTTTTTATTGGAATGTACGGCGGGTTTATTCAGATCGGGGTCGGATATTTTTTGCTCGCCGGAATTGTGTTAAGCGCAGGTTACGAGCTGGTTAAGGCCAATGCCATCAAATCGTTGATCAACCTGCTTTTTACACCACTCGCCATTCTGGTTTTTTCGGCAGGCGATCAGGTTTTCTGGAAATACGGGCTTGTAATGGCAGGTGGCAACCTTGTGGGCGCACTCATTGCCACCAGGATGGCAGTAAAAAAAGGAGGAAATTTCGTGCGATGGGTCATCATAGCTGTAATCCTGCTCACTGCAGCCCATTTGTTCGGAATCATCGACATCAGAAACACGATTCAAACCATAAAACAACACTAATGAAAAACGTTCATTTACTTGCATTTATGCTCTCTTGTCTCGCTTTATTTTCGTGCAGCCGGCAAGATGCAACCAAAACAATCAACAAAATACAAAATCCCGATTGGGTGATCGTAATTCACGGCGGAGCCGGAAATATAAACCCCGATGAAATGTCTGCAGAAAAGGAAAAACAATACAACGAGAAATTAAAAGAAGCCCTCGAAAGCGGAGCATCGGTGCTCGAAAACGGTGGTTCAAGCCTCGATGCCGTGGTTGCAGCCATCCATATTCTCGAAGATTGTCCTTTTTTCAACGCCGGCAAAGGAGCAGTGTTTAATGCCGATGGGGTAAACGAACTGGATGCGGCCATTATGGACGGAAAAACACTGCAGGCAGGAGCTGTGGCTGGTGTTACCACAATAAAAAATCCTATTGACGCAGCCAGGCTGGTCATGGAAAAGTCGGGGCACGTGATGCTGATAAAAGAAGGAGCTGAAAAATTTGCCCGCGAAAACGGCCTTCAAATGGTTGATCCGGCATATTTTTTCACTGAAAACCGCTGGAATGCTTTGCAGGAAGCCAAAAAACGTGAACAGCAAAACCTTGAAGATAAGACCAAAAAAGGGGGCACCGTTGGCTGTGTTGCGCTTGATAAACAAGGAAACCTGGCTGCCGGAACCTCCACTGGTGGAATGACCAACAAAAAATATGGCCGGGTAGGCGATTCACCCATCATTGGCGCCGGAACTTATGCCAACAACGAAAGCTGTGCAGTATCAGCCACCGGCCATGGCGAATTCTTCATCCGCAATGTGGTAGCTTACGATATCGCGGCAAAAATGCTTTATCAAAACCAATCGCTTGAACAAGCCGCCAGCGATGTGATCAACAACAAGCTGAAGCTGCAGGGTGGCAATGGGGGTGTTATTGC